>JAUVKK010000007.1 GCA_030596305.1 Helicobacteraceae bacterium
GCTTGCTCGCTCTGAGAAGGAAGCTCAGTTATCAGTATGACAAAATCATCACCACTGAGCCTTGCAGCCGTATTCTCTTCTCTTCCTAAGCTACCAATCCTGTTGGCGATCTGTTGCAATAAAACATCACCATTATGATGCCCTAATGTGTCATTAAACGATTTGAAGTTATCAATATCAATATAGATCACAGCCCCTCTCATGCTGCTGTCTTTTGACTTTGCCTTAAAAAGAGCCCGTTCAAGACGGTCCATAAAAAGTGTTCGATTTGGTATGTTAGTCAACATATCGTAGTAGACGCGACGAAGGATCTCCTCTTTGGCGTCTACTTCTGCTGTTATGTCTTCTAGTATACAGATACCACCGCTGATATCCTTATCACTGCCTATTAAGGGGACTGTACTCAACTCGACAAAGAGCTGTCTTTTTGTTTTGATCGGGGTGAAGACACCACGGTAATAGCCAGAATTGTTATCAAATACTGTTTTAAACTGGTTGATGACCTCTTGGTTTTTGATCTGTTTGAGATCTTGGTTTATTAGTGTTAGTTCGTCAATATCATGAAGTTTAAGAAAACGTTCATTTGAATCTATGATCTTTAGATCTTCATCATAATAGAAGATACCGACAGGTGCACGTTCAAAGAGGGAAAAGAAGCGTTCTTTAAGGGTGTCATTCTCATGTCTGATCTGCACGAAATTTTGATGGTTTGCAAGTGAGTTGTTGATGATCGCACCAAAAAATTCAGCAACAAAGACCAGTAGAGCAACCAGGGCCAGTACAATGATCAAGGCAGTAAAGGAGTAGCTTTCATCTAAAAACACAAGTCTTACAACAAGTGGCGAAAATGTGACTACCAAATATAAGAGTAAAAGCATGAATTTTGAAGAGAGCGAGCTGATAGTTGCAAAACTGACAGCAAATATAAAGACCATAACAATGATCTGTCCCATATAGTTATCTGTCGGAAAGAGAAGCAGGGCACTCCACCCCCAAACAACACCGCTCATAATAACATCGATGTAGTAGTGGTGCAGCCATTTTGTGGACTCTTTAAGCTTTGTAGCCTCTTTTATATTTTTAAACTGTATAAAGTGGTACCAGCGCCATAAGATGACAAAGGTACTCAAGGTTAGCCAGATCACAATGGAGTAGGTGTCAACCACTTGGTACTGCATGGCACTAAAAAGTAAAGAACCCAGCAGATGACCGATTAAGATGAAAGGCAAAGACATGTATAAAAATGTCAATCTATCATACTCGACGCGTTTTTGAAGTGTAAATGAGAAGTTTTCGACAGCTTGATTCAACTCGTTATGTTCATTGTTTTTCATAAGAAACCTATCTACGTTTTGCTTTGATAATGATTATACATCAAAGAATAGTTTCTGTTTCTTAAATGTTGAAAATGAACTTTATCTGTTGCATATAAGAGATTATATAAAACTATGATCTAGTGTCTACAAGGTTATTCACTTCAAGCTCTTGAAATCCCTATGACAAAGAGACTTCAAGGCAATTTCAGCTTGAGAAATATGGGTAAATGAGAAGGTGGGTTTAGTCTTTGATAATGTCGAAGTCAGCAGGGATATCCGCACTGAAACGGCTGTCATCTATATTTTTATTGATCTGCTGTGCGGTAAATACTATTTTAACAATATTGTCAAAGGCATCAGTGTAGCTGATAGCTTTGATCATTTTGTCCTGCATAATGACGTCGTACTTTTTATTGTCGTAAAAGACGGAGTAACTGTTTTTAGTATCTCTTTTTGCTGATGCCAAGATAGCAAGAATATCGATGCTGTTGCCTAATCGCTTGATGATAGCCTGTTCGAGTTCCGGTTCGACTATGGTGACACTCTCAGCCGTGATATAGACACTCTTTTCAATAGGCTCTTTGTAGTGCCACAATGCCATGTTAGGGCGTTTTGCAAACATATTTCCCTTGTAGGTGATCGTGCTGTTTTTGTCATCGGTGATGGTTTGAACAAAGTCAGCTTTCATAGTGTCAGTATTTTCACTGATGGCAAAAAGTGGAGAGAGAACAAATAGGGCAATAAAAAGTATACGCATTGATTTCCTTTTTTTATTGGGTGTATTATAACCATAAAGTAGTAACAGTCAATATTTATATTATGTAATATTACACCTGCTTTGCCACCTTGCTATAGGCTTTCATTAAAACTATAGTATTGCTGGGCTATAATCCCCATAACTTACAGATAATGGATATAAACAGACCATGATTCAAGCAACTTTCGGAAAGATCTTCGGTACAAAAAATGACCGGGAACTGAAAACATACAACAAACGTGTTAAGCAGATCAATGCTTTAGAAGAGAAGTACAAAGCCCTTAGTGATGATGAACTGAAAGCAGCTTTTGAGGCGATCAGACAAGAGGTCCTTTCAGATGAGAAAAGCCTTAATGACGTTCTGATTGACTCGTTTGCAATAACACGTGAAGCCAGTGTCCGTACGATAAGTCTACGTCACTATGATGTACAGCTTGTCGGTGGTATGGTACTTCATGAAGGCCGTATTGCCGAGATGAAGACAGGTGAGGGAAAAACACTTGTTGCTACACTGCCGATTATCTTAAATGCGATGAAAGGTGAGGGTGTTCACCTTGTGACAGTAAATGACTACCTTGCATCTCGTGATGCCAAGGAATTAGAGCCTCTTTACAACTTTTTAGGTCTTAGTGTCGGTACGATCCTGGAGACGACAAATGATCCTGGACAGAAGATAGCGGGTTATCAAGCTGATATCACTTACGGTACCAACAATGAGTTCGGTTTTGACTACCTACGTGACAACATGAACTTCTCTAAAGAGCAGATGGCGCAGCGCGGTCACCACTTTGTTATCGTTGACGAAGTGGACTCTATTCTTATTGATGAAGCGCGTACACCGCTTATTATCTCCGGTCCGGTTGAACGCACTCTTGAGAACTATGATCGTGCCAATGCTGTTGTTCTTCAGATGGAGAAAGACGTAGACTTTACTGTTGATGAGAAAGACAAGGTTGTTTTGACAACAGAAGAGGGAATTGCCAAGGCAGAGGGACTTTTTGGGGTAGAGAATCTCTATGCGATCGAAAATGCTGCGCTTTCACATCACATGGACCAGGCACTTAAGGCAAACTACCTGTTTGTGAAAGATGTCGACTATGTTGTCAAAGACGGTGAAGTAATGATCGTTGATGAATTTACAGGCCGTTTGAGTGAAGGACGCCGTTTTTCTGAGGGTCTTCACCAGGCTCTAGAGTCAAAAGAGGGTGTTACTATTAAAGAGGAGTCTCAGACTCTTGCTGACATTACCTTCCAAAATTACTTTAGAATGTATGACAAACTCGCGGGTATGACGGGTACGGCGCAGACAGAAGCGACGGAGTTCGCACAGATATACAGCCTGGATGTTGTATCGATCCCGACAAACGTGCCTGTGACACGTTTAGACCAAAATGACCTTATCTACAAAACAGAACAAGAGAAGTTTGAAGCGGTCATCAACGAGATCAGAGAACTTGCAAAAGTAGGCCGTCCTGTACTGGTCGGTACTGCGTCGATTGAGAAATCTGAACTTCTGCATGAGTATTTGAAAAAAGAGAAGATCGCCCACACCGTTCTTAACGCTAAGAATCATGAACAAGAGGGTGAGATCATTAAAAATGCCGGTGCAAAAGGTGCTGTGACGATCGCTACAAACATGGCGGGTCGTGGTGTTGACATCAAGATCTCTGATGAGATCAAAGCACTGGGCGGTCTCTGTATCGTCGGTACAGAGCGTCATGAGAACCGTCGTATTGACAACCAGCTTCGTGGTCGTGCAGGGCGTCAGGGTGATGCAGGTAGTTCACGCTTTTACCTCTCTTTGGAAGATGGTCTGCTACGTATTTTCGGCAGTGATCGTATTAAGAGCATTATGGAACGTCTTGGTGTTGAAGACGGTGAGTACATCGAGTCTAAGATGGTGACACGTGCAGTAGAAAAAGCACAGAAAAAGGTAGAGAATCTTCACTATGAAGGGCGTAAAAACATTGTTGAGTACGATGATGTAGCAAATGAACAACGTAAGATTGTCTACAAGTTTAGAAATGAGCTCTTGGATGATGAATATGATATCAAGAGCAAAGTGGAGCTGATTCGCAGTCAATACGTTGAGATGATACTTAACCGTGTTGATATCTTTGATGGCGGTACACGTGAAGATTTCGATCTTGAGCGTTTAGTTCTTAGTATCAAAGAAGAGTGTAACTTCGACCTTGATCTTCTTGCATTAGAGAACAAAGAGTATGACGAACTGCTTGAGAACGTTGATGAGCAGCTTAAAACATCGTATGAGACAAAGATGGAGCAGGTTGAAGAAGATATTCGCCGTGCTATCGAGCGTGAGATCTATCTTAAGACTCTGGATAAGTCATGGAGAGATCACCTTTATCAGATGGACACGATGAAAACGGGTATCCGTCTTCGTGCCTATAACCAGAAAGATCCATTGGTCGAGTTCAAAAAAGAGAGTTTCAACCTCTTTACCGAATTGGTCGAAGTGATCAAGTATGAGACGATCAAAACACTTCAGGTCATTCAGTTTACGATGAAAGATCCTGAAGAAGAGGCGGCAGAATTGGCACGTCAACAAGAGATCGCTCAAAAGCAGCTTGAGATGAGTATGCAGTTCAACCACCAGGATAGTGAAGAACCTATTGTTCTTGACAAAAAAGTAGCACGTAATGATCCATGTCCATGTGGTTCTGGCAAAAAATACAAAAACTGTTGTGGACAAAGTGGCCCTAAAAAAGGTGCTTTCGCAACTGCCTAATGACTAAACAATCTATCGTCCCTTACCTTGTCAAACGTTTTTTACGTTTTGACAAGGATCAGCCTTTTATCTTTCTATCTGCCCTGTTGGCCTTTACCGGTATTGCTATCGGTGTGATGGTGCTTGTCATTGCAATGGCCTTGATGAACGGATTTGACAATGAGTTTCGAAAAAAGCTGACGGTGATGAACTATCCGTTAACGATCTATCCGCGTTTTTACGGCTCAGTCAATGAAGACCTTCTTTTTGAACTTGAACAGAAATTCCCTGATCTTGCTATGAGCCCTTATGTCACTTCATCAGTGATAGCACGTAGTGGCAGTGTTCTAGAAGGCGGCTACCTCTTCGGTGTTGACTTCAAGTATGAGAAAAAGGTCAACAGTGTACTCAAAGAAGCACTTGGAGATGATGAGCCAGGTAAGTTCCAAGTTGTGATCGGTAAGTCTTTAAAAGATGAGTTTGACCTTTATATCGACGATAAGCTGATCTATATCTTTACGGAGATGGATCCAGGCGGTCTGGCAGTGACACCAAAGCTCAAACGTTTTAAGATCAAGGGTATATTTGACTCAGGACTATCAGCTTATGATAAAGCCTATGCCTACACTACAATGGAGTCGATGCAGCGTATTATGCATCTACCATCAAACCAGTATGACGGTATCCATATCTTCACAGAAAACCCGCAAGCGATCATTGAGACAATACGAAAAGAGCTTCCTGTTGGTGCGACGATCAAAGGGTGGTGGCAGGACAACATGAACTTCTTTGCCGCCTTAGAGCTTGAGAAGCGCTCTCTTTTTATTGTGTTGATGCTGATCATCTTGATCGCGGCAATTAACATTATCTCCTCACTGTTGATGACAGTGATGAACCGCCGTAGTGAAATAGCACTTCTTATCTCTCTGGGTGCTTCAGCTAAAGAGATCAAACGGGTCTTTTTGTATTTGGGTATTGTAATAGGCATCGGCGGTATCTTTACGGGGGCCTTACTTGGTTTAAGCGGCCTATGGGTCCTCAGCACCTTTGACATTGTCTCTCTGCCTGCTGATGTCTATCCGACCTCCAAACTGGCATTGGACCTTAGTCCGGTTGACTTCTTCTCTATTTTGGGTGGGGCTTTTATGATTGTCTTGTTGTCGGCTTGGTATCCGGCCAAAAAAGCAAGCGAGGTTGATGTCCTAACAGTCCTGCGCAACGAGTAAAAGTTGTAGCTTCGGTGCACCTTGCACTTCAGTTCACCACTCGACGCACAGCAGTGCGCTATCGGGATCACTTCAGTACAATCTGCACCAAATCTATAACTTTTACCAGAGTAGTATATGTTTTGTCATTCCCGTGAAGACGGGAATCTACGAGTTTATACTTTGATCATCTCTGGGTACTCTCAGATGGACTTCGCCATCTTTTTATAATCGTTTCACGCTCTATTTATTCTTTTCCGCCTTCTTGATCGACTTCTGTGCTTTGTCTATGTAGTGGACAGGGAAGGTGAGTGTACGCTTGATGATGTTGAACGAGCCTACACCGATATCTTTTGCCAGAGTGCTTTTAACGACAGGTTCGTCAAGTGGTCCGGTCATCGTTATGGTGGTCGTTGCAGTATTGTCCTTTTTTCCAACAAGAATGTAGCCCAAAAGAGGTATCTTTGAGAGGTTTGTCGTTGCTTGGGTAACCAGAGATATCTCAACATCTTGTGTCATGTTTGCAATATCGACACTTCCCGTGCCGTTAAAGGCAAGCTCATCGGCATTGACATGAAAAGCGATAATATCCATGACTTTATCTTTGATGGAAAAGCTTGCATATCCTTCGTGGACCAAGAGGCCTTTAGAGGTGTATTGCGGGGCTGAGAAGGTGACTAGGGCAGGGATGGTGTTGAGCAGGGCAAAGATGTTGTTCAGTGACTTGTAATCCTTGATGATGGTCTCTTTTATCTGGACTATGCCATCTATTTTCTCATCCTTTCCCGTGACATAAAAGGCAAACTCTCCGCCTCTGAAGTCTGAGAACTCTGCAAGGCCATCCATAAACTTGTCATTGAAGTTATCACCATAGATAAAGAACTGTTTATCATAATACTCCAAGAAGGCACCGCCATTTTTTCCATGCAGCAGCTGGGCATTTAGACGATCGTCTTTGTATTGTAGAAGCAGTTTATCGGCCAATGCACGACGATCTTTGTTAATATAGAGGTAGCTCTGAGTAGCTTCTATGTCGACTTCAAAATTGCTTTTAGATTGATTTTTGTCAGATGCAGGATGATCACCGATAAAGTCCAGAATAGCAAAAATATCAATACCAATTTTGTCACTTTGGATCTTGAGACGATCGCCTTTCAGATAAGCTTTTATATTATTATTTAAAAAGAGATCAACTGCCCCATTATTATAATTTCCATTAAAGTTGATGGTCTTTATGGGGATATTATCTTTAACTAAGATCTCATATGGGTAAGGAACATGTCCGTAGAAGCTTATTTTGTCATTATGCGCTTTAGAATGTAAATGAACAGCACCTTTGGTGATATTGTACTCTTGCATAAAAGGTGAGTGCTGTGCAACATGTTTGATATCTTTGACACTCATATCCCAGCCTGTACCGTTGTTTATATAAGTAAGGTCAAAAGTAGGAAGATGTATATGCTGCTCATCTCTCTTTTTATCGATGACCACATTAATATCCTCTTCTATTTTCAATAATTGTGTGTCGCCTATATTGGCTTGAAGCTCTTTAAGTGTGAACCTTCCTGCTCCTGTTTTTATATTATAGGCGCCGTAAAGATGAGAATTAACGATATCTGCCAATGCAAAATGAACATCTTTGACATATAAAAGATCACTGCTGTATGAGAGTGTGGAAGGGTGTACTATGAGTTTTGTACCGCCAAGCTTCCAGTGAGATCTCTTTTTAACGTCAAGATAGACACCATCTCTGTATTTGATATTCAATGGAATACTGGTCTGGTTTAATGACAGGAGTGGAGTATTGAGCTTTAAAAGATCAGCAATTAATTCTGTCTCAAGTTTTTTTATGTCAAAAGTACCGGTAACATAGGCTTTTAAAATATCTTCACTGCTTAACATGGTTGTAGGAAATGTCCCGCTAAGTGTTAGGAAGTCAAAAGGGGCATCTACCTGGTTAAGCGTTATAATCCTTTTGTTTAGACGCCAATAGGATTTAGGTATGGAGAGGTAATCGCCATTTGGGTCAATAGTATAAGAAAACTTCAGTTTTTTATGATCAGGATCCATTCTAAACAGGGTCTCACCATTTTTAAACTGCAATGTATTAACGGTGATATTAAATTTCCCTTTTTGCTTAACAGGGTCAAGGTTTCCGGCAAGGTCAGCTACTATTGCCCCGTCAAGTAGAGAAGCATTTAGGCTCTTGATATCGATATTTGTGTTTTTAAGTCTGACATGTACATCTTTAACACTGATATCTGTGTTTGAGAAGTTAAAGACTGCTTTTTTTGTAGAAAATTTTCCCTCAGCAGTGACGTCAATATCGCCTAGAGTCACCCATATCCCTAGTTTGACTCTTGTTCTTCCCTTGGTCTGATAGAAGGGTAGGTTTATTTTATAGCCTTTGAGCCAAGTTGTTAACTTTGGAGTAAGGCGTGCAGTAAGGTCGACATCAACACTCAAAAGAGGGTTCAAAGGGTTCTCAAAGTCGATCTTTATCCAGGTTTTTCCTCCGGGTTGACCATAAAAGGTCGCGTTTCTAGGGTAGATATAAAGAACACGATCATTAAATGCAAGATCGATTTGAGGTGCAATTGCTGGGGCATAACCAGGTGCAAAAATGTACTCTGCATTTTTATAATATGCTTTAACATCGAGTGTGTCAAGAAACGAGATAGGATCATCATAAAACAGGGTGCCCTTAAAATACTCTAGGTGCAGTGCTTCACCTTTTAGATAGTCTGCTATCCAAGGCTGAATAGCTGGGTGCAGACCAGTCATCCTAACAACAGGGTCAAGGTCTTTGGTAATGACCTCTGAACCTTGCCCCCATACACGTACCTTCTCCTTGTCTGCTAAGAGCAGAATTTTAAGAGGCAGAGTGTCTGTAACATTTATATTGATATCGCCATAGAGACGGTGTTCGTAGGTGTCTGCAACAATATCGCCATATAAGGTGGTCATTGTTGAGGATTCAGAGAACTCTTTTATAGAGAGAAGCAGCAGATGATCGTTCATATCTATATCGGCAAGCAGTCGGAGCGTTGGTCCATTGACCTCTATATACCCTGCCTCTTCCTCTATGTAACGAAAAGTAGCATTAATGTCGTTGACCTGGATATGCCTAATATTTACTTCTGAGAAGAAGGTGTCTAAAACACGGGACTGCTTTAGTATTTCTCTAGCGTCAAGGCTTTTAAGATCAAACTCACTCTTTGTGTTACTTTTTGTAATTTTTATCGAATCGATGTCAACGACAATCTTTTCATCCCACTTTATGTATAATTGCTCAATTTTTAAACCTGGCAGTATGAACGTGTCCAGTTTTAGACCGATATGCAGTGTAAAATAGATAGTAAAAAGAGTAACAGATATGAAAATAAGTAAGTCGATGATAGCAGAATGGATAGTGGAGATAGCCTTGATTATCGTGCTGTCGTTCATGTACTACCTAAACATGGGCCTGACGACCTCAAAAGTGCTGTATGTGCCTCAGGGCTCAATAACCAAGATTATAACACATTTACAAGACAATAACATCGATGTTTCGCCCTTAGATGCCTTTTTAATGCGTTTTATTGGAATGCCTCAGCAGGGGTGGATCAATATCGGTACCACTGAGTTAACCCATGCTGACTTCCTTAACCGTCTCTCTACGGCAAAAGCAGCGATGAAAAATGTGACACTTATCCCTGGAGAAACCACCTATATCTTTTTAGAGCAGATGGCAAAGCAGCTTGACCTTGACCACAAAACACTGTTAAAAGAGTTTAAAAAGCAGTCTCCTTATAAAGAGGGTGCTTTTGTACCGGACACCTACAAATTGCCTCGAGGAATAACAGAAGAAGCTGTTATCGCTTTACTATTGAAACGCTCTGATAAGAAGATGAAAGAGTGGTCACAAAAGATCTTTGGTACCTATAATGAAGCGAAGTGGTACAAGTACCTTACATTAGCTTCTGTCATCCAAAAGGAGGCAGCTTCTGTTGAAGAGATGCCGACTGTCGGCTCCGTTATTCAGAATCGTCTGAACAAGGGTATGAAGCTTCAGATGGACGGTGCACTCAATTATGGGAAATATTCACACATCAAGATCACACCGAAACGTATTCGTAATGACAAAACAGCCTACAATACCTATAAGTATAAGGGCATTCCTGACGACCCTGTCTGCAATGTAAGCCTTCCGGCCATTCGTGCAGCTATCTTTCCGGCTAAGACAAATTACCTCTATTTTATGAAAAACAGACAGGGAAAGCACGATTTTACACGTTACTATTCTACACATATACGCAATGTAAAGCGTGCTACCAAATGAAACACTGCTGTTTAGTTTGATGTGAAAATGGTGTGAATAACTTATAGTTTACATTTGTAGTGATAAAATGTCCTATCTTAAAAATCGAGGACACAACACATGTCAAAAATCATTTGGTCAGTAATTGATGAAGCTCCAGCACTAGCGACTTACTCGCTACTCCCTATCGTTAACGCGTTTACACAAGCAGCAGGCGTTGAAGTTGTCACTAGTGACATCTCACTATCAGGTCGCGTTCTTGCAGCAATGGGTCTTGCTAAAGACGAACTATCTGAGTTAGGTAAAGTTGTTTTACAAGACGATGGAAACATCATCAAACTTCCAAACATCTCTGCATCTGTTGGACAGCTTAAAGATTGTATTGCTGAACTTCAAGGTCAAGGTTTTGATATTCCTGATTATCCTGAAAACCCAGCAAATGATGCTGAAAAAGCTACACAAGCTAAATACTCTACGTGTTTAGGTTCTGCTGTTAATCCTGTTCTTCGTGAAGGTAACTCAGACAGACGTGCTGCAGCAGCTGTTAAGAAATTTGCTCAAAAGAACCCACATAAATTACGTGCATTCCCAGAAGCTCCTAAATCTTATGTAGCTCACATGGAAGGTAACGGAGACTTTTTTGGTAACGAGAAATCAGTTACAGTAGAAAAAGCTCAAAAAGTTACTATCGCACTTAACGGTAAAGAATTAACTTCAGTTGATGCTATTGATGGTGAAATCCTTGATGGTACATTCATGTCAATTGCTGCACTTAACACTTTTTACAAAAAGACTATCGCAGATGCTAAGAAAAATGATGTTTTATGGTCACTACACCTTAAAGCAACAATGATGAAAATCTCTGATCCAATTATGTTTGGTCACGGTTTCAAAGCATTCTTCCCAGAAGTATTCGCTAAATATGCAGATGTGTTTGCAGAACTAAACGTTGCACCTAACCAAGGTATGTCTGACTTAGAGAAGAAAATTGCTGGTCACGCAAAAGAAGCTGAGATCAAAGCAGCATTCTTAGCAGTAGTTGAAGGTGATTCTCCAAAGATCGCTATGGTTGATTCTGATAAAGGTACAACTAACTTCAATGCATCAAATGATGTAATTATTGATGCTTCAATGCCAGTTGTTGTTCGTGAAGGTGGTAAGCAATGGGATAGAACAGGCGCTGCAGTTGAATGTGTTGCTGTTGTTCCAGATTCTACTTACGCAATGTTTCACCAAGAAATGGTAGCTGACTGTGTTAAAAATGGTCAGTACGATGTTTCTACAATGGGTACAATGCAAAATATCGGTCTTATGGCTCAAAAAGCTGAAGAGTACGGTTCTCACCCAACAACTTTCGAACTAGCTGAAGCTGGTACGGTTACTGTTACTGGTTCAATTGATGGTGAAATGATGTCTTTTGAATGTGAAGCTGGTGATATCTGGAGAATGTCTCGTACTAAAGATATTCCAATCAAAGACTGGGTTCGTTTAACTGTTGAA
>JAUVKK010000141.1 GCA_030596305.1 Helicobacteraceae bacterium
TGATGACAATCTTATTATCGAACCATTCATCGAGGGTGTCAAAGAGTACAACCTGGCAGGCTATGGTGCCAATGGCGGTATTCATTTCTCTATTGTTGAAGAGCCGCAGAAAAACGAATTTTTGGATTTTGATAAAAAGTACCTTGACTTCTCACGTTCATCAGCGGTGAGTGAAGCACAGATCGATGCAGCTCTGGTCACAGAGCTGGAAAAGACCTTTTCGAAGGTCTACACCAATATGTTCGAAGGCGCACTGATCCGTTGTGACTTCTTTGTGGTCAACGGCGAGGTACTGCTCAATGAGATCAACCCGATCCCGGGTTCAATGGCGAACTACCTCTTTGCTGACTTTAAACATGTCATCAATACACTGCTGGCAAACCTGCCGCAGAAACGTCGTCCTCAAGTGAACTACCAGTACATTCACTCAATTAACCAAGCAAAAGGGAAGTAATCGTGGCTATAAAATCGATTCAGTACAAACACCAGACATTCCAGATCTCTTATGATGTTGTCAATCCGGAGAAAAGCAAGGTTTTGATCTTTCTGCACGGGTGGGGCTCTAATAAAGAGCTGATGAAACAGTCGTTTGAGAAGACGATGGATGAATTCTGTCATGTCTATATCGACCTTCCGGGTTTTGGTAACAGTACCTGTAGCCGTCCTCTTGTGACAGAAGACTATGCCAACATCATAGAGCTCTTTTTAGCACAGATCAATGCAAACCAGGACCATATGATCCTGGGTCACTCGTTTGGCGGAAAGGTCGGGCTGCTGCTTAACCCGCAGATCCTCATCTTGGTAGGAAGTGCCGGAATTCCCGTACCTAAGCCGTTTAAGATCAAAGCGAAGATCGCACTTTTTAAGACCTTAAAAGTGTTTGGTCTTGCAAAACTCCGTTCTATATTTGTTGCTGAAGATGCGAAACAGCTCTCTGAGATCATGTACCAGACCTTTAAAAACGTTGTGAATGAAGATCTGACATCAGACTTTAAAGCGTATACCGGAAAAGCACTGCTCTGCTGGGGTAAAGACGACACAGCGACACCACTGTGGACAGCTGAAAAGATGACAGAACTGATCTCTGACTCTCGTCTTGCAGTCTTTGAAGGCGATCACTATTTCTTTATGAAGCAGGCTGAAGCCGTGGCAAAAGAGGTCGAGACGACCGTACTTCACACACTGCAACACTAGGACCTGACAGTGGATATATTAGCATTTTCAACGAGTATCATCTTTGTGATGGCTCTGGGCTTTTACCTTATTGTCAACCTGCAGTGGTACGACTATAAAATTGACCGTGTGGTCTTGAAACACCATAAACCGCTTTGGCATTTTGGTCTTTTCATCATTCCTTTTATACTTCACTTTGTTCTTCCTCAGTACTTTATCGCGATCCTGCCTCTGTATCTTGTGGCACTTGGACTGTGGTATTACAAGCTTGACAAAAAACTGGTCTTCACCTGGCGTGTCAAACGCTTTTTGATCCTTCTATTTGTCTTGACATTTTTTATCAATATGCTGACAATGATCAAAGAGTTTGATGGTGTCTCTTTTGTCTTTTTACCACTTCTTTTAGCGTATGTCGGTAGTAAAGGTGCAGAGAACTATATGTTTATGGCCTACAAAAAAGAGGCGCAGAAGAAGTTGATGGATCGTAAAGATCTGAAGATCGTCTGTGTCACGGGAAGTTACGGCAAGACAAGTATGAAGAACTTCATCGCACAGGTACTCTCTAAAAAGTACAAGGTCTATGCAACCCCGCGCAGCGTCAACACAATTGCCGGTCTGGTACGCGATGTCAACATGGACCTTCCGGATGATTGTGAGGTCTATGTCTGTGAAGCGGGTGCACGTCTTCGCGGTGACATCTATACCATTGCACAGTTTCTGCATCCGCACATTGCTGTTGTCGGTAAGGTCGGTCCTCAGCATCTGGAGTACTTTAAGACTATTGAGAATATTCAGCGTACCAAGCTTGAGATCATTCAGTCGGACCGCCTTGAAAAAGCCTTTGTCCATAATGGTGTAACAGATGAAGTGCATGAAAAGGTGGAGTTTTTCGGTGATGCAGTGAGCAGTGTAGAAGCCACACTTGAGGGCCTCTCTTTTGATATGCAGCTGCATGGAGAGAACCTACATCTAGAGACAAAAATATTAGGCTCTTTCAATACTATAAACCTTGAAGCGTCTATTCTGGTTGCGGATGCTTTAGGTATGGCGAGTGAAGAGATAAAGCAGGGTGTGGGTGCATTAGAAAGTGTAGAACACCGTCTTCAGCGTATTGATGCCGGCGGTAAGATCATTTTGGATGACGGCTACAACGGCAACATCGACGGTATGCTAGAAGGTGTACGTCTTCTCTCTCTGCATCCGGGTCGTAAAGTCATTGTGACACCGGGTCTTGTAGAGAGCACTGATGAGCTGAATTTAGAGCTCGTCGAGGCGATCAATAAAGTGTGTGACATCGCCATCATCACCGGACAGCTCAATGCGGAGCTCTTTAACAAAAACCTCACCGTTGCTGAGAAGATCATGCTAGGTGACAAAAGCCAACTGACTAAGGTCTTGGGTGAACGTACAAGAGCAGGGGACATCATTCTCTTTGCGAACGATGCGCCAAACTTTATCTAATGATCGACACAGTCTTTGTTCTTAAAAAAGTAGTGGGTGAAGTGATAGGCCCGCTCTCTATCGGGCTCTTCATTGCTCTTTTAGGTCTTATCGCTCTCTACATTGAACGACTGCGTGTCGCAAAACAGCTTCTTACCTTGGCCTTTGTCTGGATCGCTCTTGTCAGTTACGGCCCGGTAAGTGATATGCTGGTCAAACCGCTGGAACAGAAATTTCCAGCACTGATCGAGACACCGGTGAATATAGACTATATTTTGGTCTTAGGCAATGGTCATCATAGTGATGAAAACTTGCCTATTACAACACAAGTGAGCTCAACTGCACTTATACGATTGAGTGAAGGTATGCGTCACTACTATCGTCTCCCCGATGCAAAACTTATAGTTTCGGGTTACAGTGGACTGAACGATCCAAATACACACGCAACTATGCAGAAAAAAGCAGCAATCGCTCTGGGCATTGATGCTGATGATATTTTGATGTTTGACAGGGCTAAAGATACAGTTGAAGAGGCGATAGCGATGAAAAGTGTAGTGGGTACCAAGCCGTTTATCCTTGTAACAAGTGCTACTCATATGCCGAGAGCACATAAGATCTTTATCTCTCTTGGGCTTAATCCTATTGCTGCACCGACGGATTATCATGCCGTAGGCAAGAGCGAGTGGCTACATACTCCTAATGGAGGTAGTCTAAAAGGGAGTGACAAGGCTTTCCATGAATTTTATGGTCTGACCTGGGAGTGGATAAAAAGCTTATGAGAAGAACATTCGGCTTTTTAGAACGGGTAATAAAATGGGTAGGCTATCTGGCCGGTTTTGCTTTAGCCGCTTTGATACTTCTGGTGGTCTATGACGCGCTTATGCGCTACCTCTTTCAGTCAGGCTCTATTGCCCTGCAGGAGCTGGAGTGGCATCTCTTTGATGTTGTTATCATGCTTGGCATCGCCTACACACTCCAGCGTGCCTCACATGTCCGTGTAGACATCTTTTATGATCACTACTCGGACAAGATGCGCCATGTCATTAACATCATTGGCGCTATCTTCTTTATTCTTCCCTTTTCATTGATGATCATCTATGTGGGTCTTGACTTTGTCCTGCTCAGTTTTGAGCAGCTTGAAGCTTCGTCTGATCCGGGAGGACTCTCATATCGCTATATAGTGAAGTCTCTGCTTCCT
>JAUVKK010000019.1 GCA_030596305.1 Helicobacteraceae bacterium
ATACCATCTCCGATAAACTCCAATAAAAATAGGCAGATACAATGAGTCAAGTAACAAAACAAGAAGCTATTAGAGGCGCATTTTTCGGTGCTATTGTCGGTGACGCCCTTTGTCTGGGTAGTCATTATGAGTATGACGCGGTTAAGATCTACGAGGCTTACGGTCAAAAGCCCATCGAAAAGTTCATGTCTCCGGGTGAGATGATGGGTGGACAGACACACGGCATCGGCTGGGGTGAACGTAACTATCATCCCGGTAAAAAAGCGGGTGGGACAACAGACTATGGCGACTACAACATCGTTGTTTTAGAGCACTTAGCCGCTACAGCTGAACCCGTACGCCCTTTCTCTGTTGCGGCGATGATCCCGCACTGGATGAACCGACTTGAAAATGGTTGGGGCTCTTGGATCTGTACGATGACAAAAGAGACCTATCAGCAGGTCAGACAAGGAGTCAGCGTGGAGAACCTCGGCGGTATCTCCAATGCTATGGCGATCCGCCATGTTGCGGCACACGGCTACTATGACGATGAAGAGACCTTGGCTGATGTTGCCCGTAAAGCGATGTTTACCCATAAAGACCTTACTGCCTTGGCCGGTGGTGAATTCTTCGCCCGTGTGACACACCGCGTTATCAACGGTGTATCACCTTCAGATGCCATTGAAACAGTCGCTGTTCAGATAGGTGGGTTCATCGAGTCTAAAGTCGCTCAGGCTATTGCCAAGGTTAAAGAGGAGGCAGACCCAAGTTCATCACTCTCTCAAGAGAAGTTCTCTGATGATCTGGCACTTACCAGCATGGCAAAGTTATGGGACATCGGGCGTTCAGAACCTATCCGTGTCGGAAAAGCCAGTCCAACCGAAGGCACCCTTCCCGGTGCTGTCTACATCATCTTGAAATATGCGGACAGAGAAGATGCACTGAAAGTAGCGCTGCAAGCTAATGCCATGATAGGCGGTGACAACGCCTCTCGTTCTATCGCTATTGGAATGGTACTTGGTGCTTATAAAGGGGTTGACGCTATACCTGTAGAGTGGAGAGAGGGTTTAGATCAGTGGGAGTATTGTGATGGCCTGCTAAACAAACTACCTCTGTTAGCAAGCTAGTTATAAAAGTATTTCTGCCTTCCGCCTATACAAGTCAACTTATATAGGTAAAAAGTAACACTACATCAGGTTTTCACACTCCGCACCTTGACACATAAAGACACCCTGCAACGGTGTTCCGCCAGTTGGAAGTGTTCGAGTCACTTCCAGGGTCTCTAGGTCAAGTTCGTAAAAGACTCCGTTGTCTGTTGCAAAAGCATAGAAGAAGTTCATGTCAGGGTGTACAAAACTTGAATGCGACTGCAGGATCTCACCGTTGATAGACTCGTCGCTCACCACTACGTTTTTGATGTTCTGATGTTTAATTGTGTCGACGATCGAAATGAATGTATCTTTGTGGTTTGTCACAACGGCAATATTTCGCTCCGGAACGAAAGTCGTATGTCCAGCACCTAGACCAGCTTCAATAGTCTTGATCACAAGCATCTTCTTCATATTAATCACATAGACATTCCCTTCAGTCGAACCGACATACATCACTTTACCGTCAGGGTGAACATCTGCATGATGGCTTCCCATATCGGCTATTCCCTCTTCTGCAAGATCAGCCTCACCAACTAAGTTCAATCTGTTATCTTCAAGGACGTACTTTAAGACCGAAGGTGAGATACCCTGGTCGGGTGCGCCTTCAGAGAGTGCGTAGTAACTAAAACGCTCTTCACCTTTTAAGACAGAGAGATCTCTGTTTACAAAGTGGTGTACAGCCGTTGGTGTTGTGACCTCATCTAACAGTGTCACCTTCCATCCGCCTCTTTTACCCTTGCTTTTTGTCACTTGATACATTCCGATCGTTCGTGTTCCTCTGTCTATCAGAGCAAACTTGTCATCACTGAACCAAAATGGGTGACCAGTTGCGTTAGAGCCACCGTAATCAATAGGATAGACTAATGAACTGTCACCAACCACAGCGACCACAACATCGTTTTCAACATCAATAAGACTTGCCATCGGCTTATCCACACCTGTTACAAGCTGCAGTCCAAGTGTTGCGTTATATGCTTCTGATGATCTGGGAAAATGTTCCAACTCAATAAGCCCTAGAGGCTCCAAAGTAGAGGCATCAATAACATCAATAGAGTTACTGCTACGGGTAATAGCATAGACCTTGTCCAGTGTTCCTGCCTGATCTACCGGATAGGGGTCAACACCTGTTGTATAGACTTCGTCTGTCAAAGTCATGGCTTCAACATCGATGACAACAACACGGTCCAGTAGACGATCTCCGTAAAATGCTCTAATTCCATATTCCTCTTCTGCGTTCACACTTGACGCAAATATTGAGACACCTGCCAGCGCTGTCAATAATAGTGATCCCATCTGTTTATTTAGTTTATTCATCGTAAATCCTTTGCTATAAATTAGACGAATTGTAATGCAAGTCTGTTAGTCAAGTATAAGTCAGTAAACTCTGTCAACAACGATGGCACAAGCCTAAACATAAGAAAAACAAATTTTACTTTATCACTTTTTTATCAAATGGTGTTACAACATTAATTAAAGGCGTCACATCAAACTTATTTGAAGTCCTAATACAATAACATTCGCCTGATATAAGTTAATTTTATTAAAGGTTATAACTTGAAGAAATATACCTCAAGCTTGTTTTTGACTATTGTTTTGTTCACGCTATCTGCCCAGGCGGAGACAGTAGACTATACTGATTTTATAGCGATGCAAGATGACATTGAAACCTTGAACACAACGGTACAAGATCAGCAGACTCTTGTCGCCAAGCTTTCGGACGATATCGGTCTTATGGCTGATCGTATTATTGAGATGGCAGACCGAATTGTCTACACAGAAGAGTTGTTAGCGCAGTCGTTAACACTGTTGGTAAACAACCCGGACTTTGCAGGTACCAGCAGCAGTAATGGCACTGCATTAACCTCTCCTGTTGACAACTCGGTATTGACACCAACAGCGCCTACCATCACAACTATTCCAGAATCAAGTGTATATCTGCTCTATGCTTCAACTGTACCTACCTTCAGTGCGGGTAATACGATCTCTCTCTATGTTGATTCAACAGATGCCCTTAACTCTAAATGGTCTCAGGTCATTGCCTATGCAAATGGTGCTACTATCTACTTGGCTGTCAAACGTATCGACGACAGTACTATTTCAACCATCTCCAATGGTGTAAAAGTCAGCTTCTAGATCAATGAAAACAGTTTTAACAAAACTTTTAGCACTTGGACTCACCTTTATGTTGGCAGGGTGTTCAAACACACCTGAGGATGACCATGAGTCAAGATTTGATGTCTATTCATTTATAGATTTCGGTCTGACACTTCAAGACACACTTATACAGGCTTATATCGGCGACCTCAACCTCACCACTGAACTTATTGAAGATACGTATCTTATGATGGTCAGCGTTGAGAAGGTGGCAGACAGTGTTATAACATCCAGTACACTTGCAGCAGAGTTCATCACTCTTTTAACAAAAGAGCATGCCTTTAATGATGGTTACAGCAGTACTTTTTTACTTAATCCAGATTACAAAACAGACAGTTCATTTTTTACGATGACAACCTTTGACATCACAAAAACATATATGCTGGTCACTTCATCAACACGTCTCTTTGTGCCAGAGACAACGATAAAGACACTCTTCCATGATAACAGCACTCTGGATGCAGCATGGCAACGAAGTATTGATAATCATCAATCCGGAAATATGTATCTCAATATCTATGAGATAGAAGCAGATGGAACTGTTCAACGTGCTGGTAATGCAGCTGTTATCCCGGCAGCCACACTCGCTAACCTATAACCACTAAGAGGTAAATGGATAGACGTCCCCTCTGCCTTCACTCTTTTCTCTTCGTTAAAGACCCTTCTAGATTAAGACTTCTATCGTTACACTAGTCCATGCGTAGCGTGATTCAAGAGAAAAGGATATGCCTATGAAGTTGATTTACCCACTTTTTTCCATACTCTTTCTCCCTCAGATACTAATTGCTGAAATAACCTTTGAGCTATATGGTGGACACTCAAATACAAAACAGACCAATGTTGATATCACCTTGCTTGATTATGTGCCCGCTAAAACAGCCAGTGAACCGATTAACGGCAGCTCAAATACTTATGGTCTGAGAGTTGTCGGTTGGTTAAGCTCATGGGTAGGTATAGGAGCAGATCTCTACACCTTCCATGCCAACAGTGAAACCGTTAAAATAAACCCACTGGTTGTTTCAGGTTCCATCATGTTTCGATACCCTGATAAGACATTGAAACCCTACATCGGGTTAGGATTGTCATCAAGTGCTTGTGACATTGATATAAGCAGACAGGCAGATCTTGGAGTAGAAATCAGCGAAATCACTCAAAACTCATACGGATGGGATTTTAGTACCGGCATGGCGTGGTCCATAAACAGATATATTTCGCTCTTTGCAGAATACAGATATAGCTATATTAATATAAATCTTGGAGATGAAAAGTTCTATGAATCAAATACAAAAGTCGATGCTACCCTCAACACTAACCATTACCTTATAGGCGTTTCATTTCCATACTAGACAGACTAAAGAGATTAAACTATCGCGATATACTCTTCAATGGCCTTTAGATCCTCTTTTTGCATTGAGAGTCCTTTGATCTTGTGAACCATGGCAACAACATCGTCATGCGCTCTTAGGTCAACACGTTTTTGAAACAGTGATTGAGAGGCGATGTAAGCGTGGACTTTTGTACGTGCAATATCCAGTTTAGTTGTGATCATATGTGTTAAAAGTGTAGCAGTATAGACATCTTCAACACTGTTTTGCGCTAACTCTTTCGCTGCCTGGTTCTCCAAACCTCGAGAGACCAGTTCAGCAGCGATCTCTTGTTCAAAAGGAATAGGGATCTGTGAGACGATCTGAGCAGGCTGCGGAAGCGCTACTAAAGTCTCACCAAAGACAACATGAGAAGCGAAGATAATGCTTCCGATAAACAGTATACGATTTTTCATAGATGCCCTTTGTTTTAATTCCTATATTGTCTAACAATAAAGTAAACAGACATTAAATTACTATATAAATATATTATTTAATAAAGTCTCCTAAGATGAAGCTAAGCTGCTGCTGTATTAAGCTTGTTTTTTACAGGGCTACTTATTCATAATAAAAAGGTTGTTGCTTTTATCACAGACCTCTTGAAAACGCTCTTTTAGCTCTCTGTCAAAGGTCATCATATAGATGTCACTGTTTTGCAGATGGAGCGATGTAAAGGCTTGCAGCAGTATATCATCCGCCACATTTTTACCATGGTCACACTTTGTGAAATGAAACGAGTTCAAGGTCTTGCCATAGTCATACAGGTTAGCCTCCCACTCTCTCTTTTTTAGGTAGAGCGAGTCAGGATTTGCCGCCAAATAGATGTGTTCATCTTCGATCTCAAAAGGTTCTATAAGGTCATTAAAGATCGATGCGATATTTGAGAAGTTTTCGATGTCCCAGAAGAGATAACTTTGATTGATCTTGCTTTTGTGTTTTTTGTTGATGAGTGTCACACGTTTGGTAATATTAAAATGAGTGTGGGCTGTGTCGTTAATAAGCTCTATAGAGTTTTTTAGCTGCTTGGCATCAGCCGTTATAAATCCAAGAATTTTGCCAAGTTCAATATACATATCAAGGTTTTCCAACTCTTCTCTGGCACCACCCTTTTGATAGCTCTTTAGTTGTGCTAATCGTTTTGCACTAAAAAGTGTACGAATTGAAAGAGTTTCTCTACTGGCATACACTTTTTGCACACGATGAAAGAGCTGTTTGGCGTCTTTAGTATCAGGCAGTGTGATAGAACCTACAAATTTACGCCCAGCAAAAATTTTCTGCATAGATACCCTTCAAGAGATATAGTAGATGTATCTTAGCAAAGAGAGATTATATACAACTATACACTTGGCAAAGAGAGGATTTCAGTAGTTGGACTTAAGCACAGTGTTTTGTCAAAAAACGGTGGAGCTGGTTGGCAAATTCATGGGCATCTTTTTGGCTAAAAGGTTTAGGCCCCTTTGTCATTTCGCCACTCTCTCTGATCTTCTCCATCAGATTGCGCATCGCAAGATACTGCTTAATGTTGTCCACACTGAAAAGCTCACCTCTATGATCAATAGCATGGGCTTTTTTAGCAATAATACGATCAGCCAAGGGAATATCTGCGGTAATGACTAGATCACCCTCATCAACCATCTCTACAATCTGGTGGTCTGCTTCATCAGCACCTTGCTCGACTATGATATAGGTGACAAGTTTAGAATCACCCAAAGTTATCTTTTTGTTTGAGACGACATAAGTCGGTAATTTGAGCCGCTCGATCGAACGCAGTACAATAGGTTTTAAGAGATTAGGAAAGGCATCACCATCTATATATAAGGAAAACCCCTTAGATGACATAAAGCAGCACCATTAAAAAGTGACTAATACTTCCACCCATCACAAAAAGATGCCAGATGGCGTGATTAAATGGCAGAGAGTCCCAGACATAAAAGATTACGCCAAATGTATAAAAGAGCCCGCCGATCAACAGCAGCCAAAGACCTCCCGTATCCATCACCTCAAAAAGCGGTTTGATCGCTATAACGATCAGCCAGCCAAGTAGAAGGTAAAGCACCAGAGAAAGTTTTTCAAAACGTCCCGGATAGGCAAACTTAAGATAGATCCCGACAAGTGAGACACCCCAAACGACTGCAAAAATACTATATCCAAGCGTATCCCCTAAAGAGACCAAGGTGACATGTGTATACGAACCGGCTATCAATATATAGATAGAAGCATGGTCAAACTGCTGAAACTTCTTTTTGAGTTCATGATGCGTAATAGCATGATAGAGTGTAGATGAACCATACAAGATGATCAAGGTCGTACCAAACAAAATGCTGGCCAGCACAGAGATTGTAGATCCACTCTGTGAAGAGTATGCGACCATGATCGTCAAAGCTGCGATGCTAAGAGCAAGGCCAATGCCGTGTGTTATGGCATGCCATATCTCTTCAGTGAGTGAGAACTCGTTTACACCATTACTCATCTTTTCCCTTTTAAGCTTCTACGATTAGGTCTTCTACTCTCTTTTATAAAAGAGATATAAAGTAGATACAGGTAAGAGCACAGCAACAATATAACTGCAATGACACGTACAAAACCTGATATCAACCAATCATACTCCAAAACTCCTAACTGAGAGAAAATATACCAAAAATCATGAATTGCACTGCCACCCAAAAAGAATGGATAGAGGTTTGGTGTTTGGGAATAGGACATATACCAGGCAACATAAACTAAGTTCTGAGCAAGCCAAATCGAGCCAAGACCGGCTAAGATGCTGTTCTCTCTTTTGTAATAGTAGTAAATGAATATAACAGGGAGCGCAAGCTGAAAAAGCGTTCCGTTCAAAGAGGTAAAAAACTGAGGGCAAGGGAGAAGATAGCATACCCCGTGACCCGCCTCATGAACGATCATATTGGCACCGTTTATCAGGTTATGAAACGACAACATCACCCCGTCAAAATTGAGATGAATCATTTTTCCATGAATACTGCTAACATAACTCTCATTGTACTTACTCAACCATATAATGTAAGGCATCAGCAATAGCAAGCCTATACGCACACCCCAATCAGTGGGTTTGGTAGGTCGTATCTCTTTTTCTGTTTTAGAGCGTTCCAGCAACTCTTCTGCTGTCATGTTGTGCCAGTCGTTACTCTTTTTCAATACGGTTTTAACTTTTCAACTCTTCCATCAGGATACTGCATACTGACATTACCCGGTGTTGTGTATTCACAGACCCAGACTTGTGAACGGTCATCACAGGCCATCGCTGCACAACCAAGTTTCGTTGTTGTATTCCAAATGACCTGAGTATAGTGCCCGCACATCTGACCATCTTCACAACTGTTTGTCTCATAATCAAACCACTGTACTTCATCATACCAGGCTTGAACAACATCTTGCTCTTTCACCTTTTTGAGTTTACTGTGCCAGATCCAGTTGCCTTTGGCATCTTTTGCACTGGCTGTTTTATAAGCACTGGCCCAGAAAAGATTCTCACCCGTCTCACCGACCTTACCATTAGAATGCACCATACCGCAACCATCTACCTGAAGTCTGCTTGCCCATTTCTGTGCTGCTTTTTCTAATTTTTTAGAATACTTCAGTGCCGGCGAACCGTATTTTTTACGTAGGTCATTATGCGCTTTCGTAATGGATTCTGCATCGACCTTGACCTCTTCTGCATATATATAAGTAAATAAAAATGAAAAGACAAGGACAAATCGCATCATCATATTCTCCTAGATCAGAGTGATGGCATCATATGCCGTATCCATCATAACATCTATTTCCTCTTTTGTAATGATATATGGCGGCATGAAATAGACGATGTGACCAAGAGGACGGAGAAGTACACCATGATCTAGACCATATTGATAGACTTTAAGTCCGATCCGTTCACTTGCATCGTAACCTTTCAGCTCAATTGCAGCCACCATTCCACATTGACGTACCTCTTTTACGTTGTCAAGAGCTTCAAATTTTTTCAACTTAGAAGCGATATATTTCGAAGTCTCTTGATTGCGTTCTATAATATTTTCTGATTCAAAGAGATCCAAAGTTGCATTAGCTGCTGCACATGCTAAAGCATTTCCTGTGTATGAATGTGAATGCAAAAAGGCTTTGTAAAGTTTATAATCACAATAAAAAGCACTGTACACTTCATCGGTTGTTAGTACAACAGAGAGCGGTAAATAGCCGCCCGTAAGCCCTTTTGATAACACAATGTAATCTGGTGTTATACCTGCCTGCTCACAGGCGAACATTGTTCCTGTTCTGCCAAAGCCTGCCATCACTTCATCTGCAATAAGATGGATACCGTACTTTGTACAGAGTTCACGCGCCTTAGTCAAAAAGAGAGGATGGTACATATGCATCGAACCGGCACCTTGGATTAATGGCTCAACGATGAGTGCCGCAATCTCATCGGGGTGTGTTATAAAACACTCTTCCAAGGCTTCCGCAGCCTCCAGTGCAGCGGCTTCGCTTTGATCTTTTGGTACAGGCGTCTGGATAGAACGAATCAACAACGGCTCATACGTCTCTTTGTATAACTCAACATCACCGACAGAAAGTGCACCGATGGTCTCGCCATGATATGAGTTGCTTAATGAGACAAACAGCGGACGCTCACGACCTTGATTTTTATGGAAGTGATAACTCATTTTTAACGTGACTTCCACAGCAGATGAGCCATTGTCTGCATAAAAACAGCGTGTTAGTCCTTCTGGGGTTAAACTAACAAGCCTTTCACTTAACCGAACGATCTGTTCATGTGTAAAACCAGCTAAGATAACATGTTCGAGTGTGTCCAACTGTTTTTTGACCGCTTCATTGATGTAGTCGTTGGAGTGGCCAAATATATTGACCCACCAAGAGCTTATAGCATCGATGTAATTGTTGCCTTCAAAGTCCTCTAAGTAGACACCTTTACCCTTTTTGATAGGGATCATCGGTAGAAACTCATGGTCTTTCATCTGGGTGCAAGGATGCCAGATCACATCAAGATCTCGATTGGCTATT
>JAUVKK010000235.1 GCA_030596305.1 Helicobacteraceae bacterium
ATGATCTCTTTCCAACGTTCATGTGACTCAAACGTCGAGATGGTCGGCAGCAGTACACAATCAACATTTTTCATTGAAGCGTAGTACCACAGGTCATCAAAATGAAGCTCAAATCCGCCCATCATCATAAACTTGATTCCCTCGAATGTAAAACTCAAAGGCGCTTTTATACCCTCTATAGGGTTTGCAAGAACCGAGTCGCCATAGAAGTGCCAGGTGTAGTCATCTTCTTTATAGTCACCAATACGATTTGCACGTAAGATGTAACAGTTGTGAGTAAAGGCACGTGTTTTAATGATCTCTTTCCAACGTTCATGTGACTCAAACGTCGAGATGGTCGGCAGCAGTACACAATCAACATTTTTCATTGAAGCGTAGTACCACAGGTCATCAAAATGAAGCTCAAATCCACCCATCA
Source organism: Helicobacteraceae bacterium (assembly GCA_030596305.1). Taxonomy (GTDB): domain Bacteria; phylum Campylobacterota; class Campylobacteria; order Campylobacterales; family Sulfurimonadaceae; genus Sulfonitrofixus. Next base: position 419 of record JAUVKK010000235.1, read on the forward strand.
TCATAAATTTGATCCCCTCAAACGTAAAACTCAAAGGGGCTTTTATACCCTCTATAGGATTAGCAAAGTACTTCTCTTCATTCCAGTGACTGTAGTTGATAAGAAACTGCTGATGATAGTAGCTGACAGAGTTAGGCGAGATCTTGGCGATCACCTTATACGGCTCTTTTTTCTTAACAAGGATAATAGGCGCAACGATCACCATACCGTGTTTCTGCGCCATCTCTTTTAAAACAGCAAGCTGGTGTTCGCTCTGCTCTTTGATCATTGCAATAGGAGTAGACTCCAACTCTTTGAAAAAAGAATTGAGCATATATTCCCCTAAAAGAAGGAGCTTTACCCCTTTTCTATGGGCTATACGTACAAAATGGTAAAGCTTCGTCGAACTCATGCCAATGGATTGAAGTTGTAATACGGCGACTTTCATTGGCTAGGTTCTCCTTTACTGCTGTGTACGGATCTGTTCTATCTGAAGTTGGGCATTTTCAAGCATCTTTTGTGCTTCTTGAAGCTCTTTCATCCCCTCTTCATACGCTTTAACACTCTCACTCAAAGTGATCTCCGGGTTCATCAACTTCTCTAAGATCACTTTTGCTTTGTCGAGTCTTACCTCAAAGTCTTCTGCTGTTTTTTCACTCATGTAGTGCCTTTATTACGTAATCGTCAAATTTATCGAGCTCAACTAAAAAGGCATCATGCCCATAGTTACTGTCAACTTCCAGGTAATCACTTTTCAGTGTTTTACGTTTTGCCAGCCTGTCAGCTATCAACTTCATCTCATCACTTTTAAAAAGCATATCATCTTTAAAGCCGACGAGGTAGATATCGGACTCTATCTTTAACAGAGCCTGTTCCAAAGAGTCAAAACCACGAGAGAGATCATAGATATTGATCGCTTTAGTGATGTAAAGATAGGCAAGCGGATCAAACCACTTGGTAAAGTTATGGCCGTTATACTCCAAGTATGACTCAACCTGAAACTTACCAAAGAGCTCATAGAGACCATCAGTACGTTTGTATTCACGCCCAAACTTCTCTTGCATAGAGTGCGGTGAAAGAAAACTGATATGTCCCGCCATTCGACCGACAGCCATACCACTCAGACCATTCTCATGCAGGTCTTCAGGGTCATAATAACCTTTTTTAAAGTCAGGGTCATGCAAAATCGACTCTTGAGCTACCTTATTAAAAGCTATCGCCCATGGTTGTGTTGCATAGGTCGCCGCCATAGCGATGATCTTGTCCGCAAACTTTGGAAAGTGTATAGCAAACTGCAGTGCCTGCATACCCCCCATAGACCCACCGACAATAGCGTGAACATGGTGGATGCCTAAACGATCAAACAGTATGCGCTGAGCCTTGACCATATCTTTTATGCTGACAACGGGAAACTTGTAACGGTACTCTTCATGATGAGGGTACATCGTTGACATCGGTCCGGTAGAACCAAAGCAGCTGCCGATGACATTGGTAGAGATGACATAAAACTCATCTGTGTCAATAGCTTTGCCCGGACCGATAAGACCATCCCACCAACCCGGTTTATTTTCACCTTCGTAGTAACCGGCAGCATGGTGAGAACCGGTAAGCGCGTGACAGACAACAACAATGTTAGACTTGGCAGCATTCATCTTGCCGTAGGTCTCGTAAGCGATGTCATACGGCTCGAGAATACGTCCACTCTCTAGATATAGAGGGTTAGTAAAGTGTTCGCTATGGGTCTCTAGGTTTAAGAGTTCTCTACTTTTTGCTGCTTCGATGATTACGCCTCTAACGCCTGTGACAGATCTTCAATAAGGTCTCTTACGTTTTCAAGACCTGCACTCAAACGGATCAGTCCTGATGGCACACCACATGCAGCCAACTCATCTTCAGAAAGCTGCTGGTGGGTTGTTGATGCAGGGTGCGTGATAATAGACTTAGAGTCACCAATGTTTACAACAAGCGAGAAGAGGTTTGTTGCATCGACGATCGCTTTTGCCTGGTTAAGATCAGCGACCTCAAAACTCAGCAGTCCACTTGCTTGTCCATTCTCAAAGTAACGTTGTGCATTTTC
>JAUVKK010000180.1 GCA_030596305.1 Helicobacteraceae bacterium
AATATCTTCCTCATAACGGGCAAAGACTTCGACCTTCTGCTCACGTGCATAGACGGTCATTCTATCAGCCAACTCATTACCTTCTAAGCCAGCGTGCGCCTTTATATGTGACAACGCCACCTCATGTTTTATCTGATTGTAAAGCGCGTAACAGAGTTTGATGATCTCAAGGTTTTTGATCTCTCCACCCTTCTTTGTCCACCCTTTTTTCTCCCAGCCAGAAGCCCATGTCTTGACACAGTTTATAGAGTACATCGAGTCACATTTTATCTCGCTCTTGTTGCCTGCTACACTCTCTTTTTGTGCAATAATCAGTGACTCGTAAAGGGCGTTTAGCTCAGCCGTGTTGTTTGTCCCCATACGTTCATAAAGACCATACCAAAGCTCACTCACCCTGCCCCCTCTGTAGACAGCTACACCTGAACCCGACTCACCCGGATTAGGCGAACAGCCGCCATCGCAGTAGATGGTAACATCTCCGCTAACAGGCTCTTGGCCTTCATCTTTTTTACTCACCGCTGCAGGAGGTGCTTTTCTAAACTTCTGCAGGGCTTTATAGTTCTTGATGATCTTGTCTTGGTTGACCTTGGTTGTGATGCCTTTGAGTAACACATACAGTTCTGCTCTTGCATCAGAGATGCTGCTGCCGAGTGCCAGTTCATACCATGACTTTTTTTGAGAGAGATCGATGTCAAGCAGTTTAAGTTGGTTGTCACTGATCTCTGAAGGATCATTAAGACCTAACGCTAAAAAGTCCTCGGTAATGTGTTGCATTGGCATCCTTTTTTGGTGTTGAATTGTAGCACAGCATGTAATATAGATTATTAGAGGAACATACTTTGATGTTCTTTGTCCACTAATTACATGAATGAACAGCAATTTCTATGTCTTAAAACAGGGTCTTGCTCTTTAATTTGTAAAATTCGTGGACAGATGCTCTTGCTCTTTTAGATGCTATCTAAATAGAAGTTTAAACTTTATAGTTGAGTGTATGTGGTTTAAATAACATCAAACTACTCTGCTAAAATCTATCAAATCATAAAAGGTAGACAAATGTTTGAACCCATCAATGCCCTTGGCGGTCCACTGGAGCCTTGCAGTACAAAACCGATGACAGGTTTTTACAGAGACGGTTCATGCCAGACAGGCACTGAAAACCCGGGTGTACATGCCGTCTGCATCTACGCAACACAAGAGTTTTTAGACTACTCAAAACGAGCAGGCAATGACCTCTCTACACCAATGCCGCAATACAACTTTGCAGGTGTTAAGGCAGGTCAGAGCTGGTGTCTGTCGGGACCACGTTTTGTACAGGCTGTCAAAGATGGCCAGGCGCCAGGCATTTTCATACACTCTACCCATCAGGCGATGCTGCAGCTCATCGATTTGGAAACCCTCAAGAAATACGCGCTAGACTTATAAATACAATTTACAAAAACAAAAGGTTAACTATGGAAACAAACTACGAACTAGTACACAACGAAGCAGAATGCCAATACGAATACCACATCGAAGGTCACCTGGCACAGTTCGTCTATGACGATCAAAACGGTGTGCTGTATATTACACATACATTGGTTCCGCCAGAGCTTGGCGGTAGAGGTATCGCAGGTGCACTTACTAAAGATGCCCTAGACGACATTGAAAAACGCGGTCTGAAAGTCAAGCCGATGTGTTCATACACGGTAGCCTATATGGATAAACACCCAGAGTATAAACGACTTCTACCGTAAGTAACAAAGGGATTTAGAGGCAGCCTACAGGCTCTCTGCACCCTTTTCTGTCAACATAAGTGAGAATCCATCTTCCTGAGTCTCTAAAAACCCACCTGTCTTAAGCTCATTCATCACAGTTTCCAAGACATCATCCTGTTGTTTATCTAGATTTTAATAATGTTTTTCAAAACATCAGTTTTGTTCTGATTAAATCTCCTTATACTGTATAATAATCTTATTATCACACGCAAAGGGTATATATTGAAAGTTCAAGTCATCGGTGAAATCTTAAAAGAGATGGGTATTATCCCTCAAGAGCAGATTGATGCGGCGATGCATGTACAAAGAGTGACTAACGAGGTACTTGGCGAGATTCTTGTCCAACTTAATTTCATTACAACCGATGAACTGGCTCGTGCTATTGCATTTCAGTATAAACTTGAATATGTTGATTTAGACGCTTATATTCCTATGCGTGAGACTCTGGAGATAGTAGACAAAGAGTTTGCCTTACTTAACATGGTAATACCTCTTAAAGTTGAAGATGGTGTACTTGTTGTTGCAACGGCATGGCCTAATGATGATACGATTCATGAATACCTTCAAGAAAGTACCGGCTATCCAATCCGTTTTGTAGTTAGTGATAGCGGCGTAATAAGTAAGTATATGCAATTTTATTATGAGCAGCTTGATCATACGATTGAAGAAAGAATCAACGATATTATAAAGATTTCTGTAGAAGAAGAGATCGACGTGATCGCTTTTGTAGATTTGATCATTGATGATGCCATAAAAGACCGTGCTACCGATATCCATATTATGCCTGAACGGACTACAGCGCACATTTTTTACCGAATAGACGGTGTACTTAAACACTTCTACTCGATTCCAACAACGCTATTTAACAGTGTTGTTATCCGGATCAAAGTGCTTGGCAAGCTTGACATTGCTCAGCATCTACAACCTCAGAGTGGGGAGTTTAATATTGAGATCTATCAGAGCAGTTATAACATTCGGGTATCTAGCATTCCGACGGTAAATGGTGAAAAGCTGGCACTTAGGCTGATGCCGGATAATTTTAAGCTCTTTACCCTTGAAAACCTCGGTTTTGAATCTGATTTGGTTGAGCAGATTAGTCATGATCTACAAAAGAGAAGCGGCATTATTCTTATTGTTGGATCTAGCGGAAGTGGTAAAACAACAACGCTCTATGCAATGCTGCGAAAGATTGATATCTTAAGAAGAAATGTTATGAGTGTTGAAGAGCCGGTAGAATACCGTCTCCCTTTTGTCAATCAGATACAAATCAATTCCTCCACCGATTACACCTTTGATAAGGCACTTCACCATATTGCACGGCAAGATCCAGATGTAATTGCCATCGGCGAGATTCTTGATAATGAAACTGCAAAATTGGTGATACGGTGCTCGATAACGGGACATCTGAATCTATCGACTCTCTCTGGTAGTAGTGCCGTTTCGGCGATATCGCGT
>JAUVKK010000106.1 GCA_030596305.1 Helicobacteraceae bacterium
ACGTGACTCGATCTTACTCATATTGACATTTGCCTCGTCAAAATCACTTAAGAAGTTGACCAGTGCTCCCGCTCTTTCTGCATCTTTCAGACGGACAAAAAGGGAGGTCTTATCTTCGCCACTCTGCGCATTTTTAAAGTCACTCAAGATAAAGAAACGTGTAGTGTTGTCATGTACATCTTCAATATTCTCAAACATCGTCGGTACACCGTAAAGTTTCGCTGCAATATGGCTACAGATAGCAGCTGCCTCAGGATCTTCTGCAGCCAGAATCGCTGCTTTGGCTGTAGATTCGACCGGGATCTGCTCAATATGCAGAAGTTCATGCAGCTGCAAAAACTCACGGCATTGGCCAAAACCTTTATCTTTTGAGTAGATCTTCTTGATATTTTTGAAGCTCTCCGCCTTAGTTGCAAACGACATATGAATAGGCATATAAAGTTCCGCTACGATCTTGATCGTGCTTTTTGCTAGAAGGTCCAGCGTCTCACCGACAACACCGTCACGTGAGTTCTCTATAGGTACAACACCAAACTTGGCACGACCTGACTCCACTGTCTTAAAGACAGAGTGGATCGAACCGACTGAAAGATAGTCACTCATCGCACCAAAACGTGACTCTGCTGCCTGGTGGGTAAAGCTTCCCTCCGGGCCAAGATAGGCGATACGTTCTGGCAGCTCAAGATTACGCGACACGGCAAACACTTCAAGGTAGAGTGCTTCAATCGCTGCCTGATTTAACAGACCGCCATCCGCTTTTGACTTAGCACTCAGACGCTCGATGATCGCTTTTTCTCGCTCAGGACGGTAAATGGCACCCCCACTGTCATGTTTGATCTCACCCACACGTTCAACCACACGCATACGCTCGTTGAGCAGGTCCAGCATCTCATTGTCAAGTCTATCTATCTCTCTTCGGCAATCGTCTAATGTCTTCATGTCTACTCCTAGCACTCTTTCGTATCTACTATTTTACCTTGTTAATCCAGAAATTCTTTTTCAAGAGCGATCAGGTCTTCAAAACTCTCTCTTCGGCGAATTAGACGGTCTACACCACCCTCCACTGCAACCTCAGCCGAACGGCCTCTGGTGTTATAGTTACTTCCCATACCAAAGCCATATGCACCGGCACTGTGTACTACTAAAAGGTCATCGTGTTCAAGAGCAGGCAGTTCATAATCTTTTGCTAAAAAGTCACCGCTTTCACAGACTGGTCCAACAACATCAGCCTTGCTTTTCTCACCCTCTTTATCTACCGCTTCGACAAAATGATAAGCATTATAGAGGCTTGGACGAAGCAGATCGTTCATCGCCCCATCAACAATCACAAAACGTTTGTCATCATTTCTCTTCTCATACATCACTTTTGTCAAGAAGTAGCCGGCATTAGCACTTAGGTAACGTCCAGGTTCACCCACAACAGTGATATCAAGACCGGTCAAGGTACCCAGAACAGCTTGTGCATAATCATACGGCGCGATCGTTGTCTCATCATCATACTTGATCCCAAGTCCACCACCGACATCAAAGAACTTCAAGTTGATATCGATTGCCTGCAGTGAACGCACCATATCAGCAACGATCTCACTTGCTTCACGAATAGGGTCAAGCTCAGTCAACTGTGAACCGATATGTGAATGGATACCAACCGGGTCAAGATTTGCAGAGTTCTTAGCACGGATATACATGCGCTTTGCCGTATTGATATCAACACCAAATTTATTGGCATGAAGACCTGTTGAGATGTATGGGTGTGTTTTTGGGTCAATATTCGGGTTGACACGAATACTGATACGTACTACAGCATCCATCTCTTTTGCGATCATCTCGACACGTTCCAACTCACCATCACTCTCAAGATTGATGTAGAGGATGTCACGTTCGATCGCTTCACGGATCTCATCATCAGCTTTTCCCACACCAGAAAAGATAATCATGTACTTTGGAATACCTGCTAAAAATGCACGACGCACCTCACCGATAGAGACACAGTCAGCCCCGGCACCCAGCTTGGCAAAATGGCGGACAACACTGAGATTTGAGTTGGCTTTTACGGCATAAGCCAAGATCGCTTTACGTCCTTTGAATGCGCTTTTCAGTGATTCATACTGCTGTGTCATGTGGTCAAGGTCATAGACATAAAGTGGGGTTTGATATTTGTTTGCTAGCGCTTTAAAGTTCATCGCTTCAATTCCTTATCTAGGAGTCTATCCTAGCCATTTAATTGGCGAATTTTAGCGAAAATGTGCTTATGAAAAACATCATCTCATCTGAAGATAAAATAGATGGAATATGTTTAAGCTCATCGCGTAGAGGTTATCTCATAACAGAGACAGAAAAAGTGTTTAAGAGAGTGTCTCGCTTTTTTTCGGTGAGGAGTGGCGAACCCACTGCCAAATTGCCCCAAAAAACAGTACAAGTACCGGTGTCACAATGCCTACCTCACTAGGTATCGCTTTGTTAAAAGAGAGTTCGGTCAGAATAAACAGCACTGCCCAGGTCATCAGAGTTGCCAGAATCGCGACAAAACTAAACAGTGTCACGTTCAGAAACCGCTGTGAGATCGGTACAAAAAAGAAGATGATAATAATAAGGCTCGGCACAAAAAGAGGGTTTAAAAAAGTCTTGTAAAGAGCACTTTTAATACGATCTATATTGATGTTTTGATCCGTCAGCAGAAAGAGTGCATCAATTGCATCGATAATGGTGTAATTGACCTTACCCTCATAGACCTGATCCAGAATCTTTGGTTTAAAGCCTTTTAGGATCGACAGGGTCTCCCGCTCTTCGATCGTAATCCCTTCACCGCCAAAAGCGATCGTCTCCGGTTTTCGCATGACATGTGCTTTGGGAACATGCCAGTATTCATCTTGGTAATAGGCACTTTTAGCGACATAGAGCTCTTTCAGATTAGACTCTTTGATCTCAAAGACCCGGACATCGGTTGCCCGCTGTTGAAGAGGAAATAATTTACCAAAGAAAATATATTTGTTTTCATAGGTAAAAAAGAGGTTGGAGCTTGGTCTGAGGTAACTGGCATTTTTGGCAATATTGGTTGCAAATTCGTTGGCGCGGGCAAAGGCCGCCGTCGAGTGAAAAGCGATATAGATCGTAATAATAGAGAGAGAGACAAGCACAAAAGGTTTTAATACATCATTTTTTGAGTAGCCGATAGCGTAAAATGCCACCAAGGCATTCGAACGGATAAGCATTACTTTTGTAGTGATCATACCAAAGACAAGAGAGAGCGGAAGCAGCATATCAATCGCATAAAAGATCTTATAGACAAGATAGATCAGTACAAGATTGGCAGAGTGAGGAAGATGCTCAGAATTTTCCATATAATCAAAACCGACCATAAAGGCACTCAAGGCGGCAAGGATGATGATCGAGTATTTAATGTAGTGAAAAGCGACATATCGAAAGGCTAACAAGTGAAGACTTCCTTTATAAAAGTGATATTAGATTTTATCCAATCTAGACTAATAAGCTATGCGATAGGTGCATTCGCCTTGTTTGGTACTTTTTTAATCGAATATTTCGAAGCAACATCTTCCCAAGAGGGTGTTCGCCATAGTGCTTCAATAGCATCTGCAGTTTGAGCTATTTGTGCCTTTAACTGCTCGTCTTGATCGGCATTATACTTGCCAAGAACAAAACTGGTGATCTCGCCTTTATGTTCCGGACGGCCTATTCCCATTCGTACACGCACATACTCTTTACCGATCAGAGAGTCCGTTGATTTAAGACCGTTATGGCCGCCATGGCCGCCACCTAGTTTAAACCGAAGTGCGCCAAACGGTAGATCAAGATCATCATGGATCACAATAACATCATCAATTTTATAAAACTTTTTAACTGCTGCAACTGAGCGTCCAGAAAGGTTCATAAAAGTGGTGGGTTTAAGTAAAAAGTGATCTTTGACTTTGAAAAGTTCGCCTTCAAATGCGGCTTTGGAGATAGTGTCATGGGAGTGCCGGGAAAGAAGTTCATCTATGACCATAAACCCGACATTATGTCGCGTCTCGGCATAGGCCGAACCGGGATTACCTAGTCCGACGATAAGCAAAATTACTTCGCTTTAATAATACTTAGTACACCAACACGATCAGTATCGACAAATGTTACATTTTCGATAGCATCAAGGTCACGAACAAGTATAGAGTCACCAACGTCTAGTGGCTCTACGTTTACCACGATAGAAGCTGGAAGTGCTTCCGGCGCAGCTTTAACAGCAAGACGATTCTTAGCTACATACAACATACCTTTGTTTTTAAGACCAAGTGGTGAACCAACAGTCTCAACCGGTACATAGAACTTAGTCACAACACCTGGTTGTGCAACCATAAGGTCAACGTGAAGAAGGTTTCCTGTTACTGCATGAGACTCATAGCCCTGTACAACAACATTCAACTCTTTACCGTCTACTGTAATAGCAAACGCCAAAGTATCTTTGTTACGAACTGTACGGATATACTCATTCATTTTGAATGCAGCATTGATGTTCTCAAAGCCTTTTCCGTAAATATTCGCAATTAGATAACCATCACGGCGTAGTGCTTTTGTACCACGTTTACCGATACTCTCTCTAATAATTCCTTCTAACATAGTTAGTTCCTTGTA
>JAUVKK010000101.1 GCA_030596305.1 Helicobacteraceae bacterium
ATTCCGGACTATATCCGGAATCTACAAGTTTATTTGTCTTCTCAATCTATTTGTAAAATCAAACTTTATTTCCCTCTCTGTCCCCTCTCTATTTACGCCATAATAAACGAAACCACACAGCACTAAAGTGCCGTACAGGACGGAACTAAAGCTATCGTGACGGCTTCGAGGTCGGTAGCTACCGACTTACCTTCCTTTCACTCGTTTACTCCCTAAAAACGACTAACTCGCTATGAAACAAAGCCGTTTGCTTAACGGTCGTTCTCTCTTTACAGTCAGCTCTGCAGATGCCATGATTAAAGCCAAGTAGTAACGCATTGATAAATGTAAAAGCTGACGCTTTTATCCCTATTCGAAGATCATAAAAAGTTGAAATAGCCAGTGTCGAAAAAATAGCTTAATATGGAAATTTTATAAAGTTGGCAGTCTATATCGCTACGTTTATGCAAGTATTGGCGTCTAACCGCCAATTAGCTCGGAAGATTGAGAGCTTTTTAGTCTAGGAAGCTAATAGTGCCAGAGGGTATTGCACTTTCTTTTTTCTGCTAGGATATCTCACTATAAAGCTGACTAGATGTCAGGTTGATAATGAGTAAAGTCTTATATGATTTACCGCTTGTGCAAGCAAAGAAAAAAGTAGCATAACTAGTGATATGAAGTAATGAAGAAAGCTAGATAAGGAGAGATGTGTATTAGTTGTAAAAAAGTTCTAGTTCACCTTGATCTATAGTCAGATAAAGTTATTAAACTTTCTCAGCACTATCAAGCAAAGGATCAAACTTAGGCCGCTTAAACCGTTTCCCCTGTTTAGAAAAAAGTATCAAATCTTCAACAGTCTCGATTTTCTCATCAACAAGTTCCAGAGACATCAAAAACAGTTTGGCAGTGGTTATAGCATCAGACAAGGCACGATGATGTGTTGCTGTGTCATGAAGTTCAAGTGAGTTATTGAGGTAGTTAAGACCGTAGCGGTAAGAAGAGAAGGTACGTTCTGAAAGGTCGATACTGCAAAGAGAACGATTTAACATCGGCTGCATGTTTAGCTTCTGGTACATAGCAGAGATAAAGCTATAGTCAAACTTAACAGCATGGGCAACGAAGATGTCAGTGCCGATAAAGGCTTTGAACTCGTTGAGTACACGTTGCATAGGGGGTGCATCTTTAGTCTCTTCGACACTGATGCCTGTCAACTGTGTAATATGTTTAGAGATCTCATCACACTGAACAAGGCTCTCATATTGGCCAACGATCTTTCCATCTTTGACTTTAACAGCCCCGATCTCAATGATCTGATGTTTCTCAGGTTTGGAGCCATTAGTCTCAATGTCGACAATGCAGAAGTTACCTTCTCTAATCTCTTGTGTATTGGTCTTAAAGTAGTAACGGTTGTCTTTGACAATGATATCAAGGCCTTGGGCCGGAGCCATTAGCAGTTCTAATTCAAGTGCTTCATCAATAAAGGGACGTATTTGAGTAATGTCAGCCCCTTTTTTTGAGGCAAGTTTCAGAGAAGTTTTATGATCAAATGGACGCATTAATAGGTGCTCTTTTTGGCATTGCTGACAAAGGCTTTGACTTTGTCAGGATCTTTTATCCCTTTGGATGCTTCAACACTTGAGCTGACATCAACACCGTAAAAGCCATACTCCAAGGTCTCATGGACATTTTCAGGACTGAGACCGCCAGCCAAGATGATCTGGCTGTTGTCTTTGCCTCTGAACCATTCGAGGTTAAGGCGTTTACCCATACCACCATAAGCCTCACAATAGGCATCAACCAGACGATATTGACCGTCAAGTTCAGATATGTCCTCTTCTTGCGCCGCTCTGGTGACTTGGATATAGGGTATACAAAGAGCATCTAAGGTCTCTTTGGGTGCTTCAAAATGGATCTGCGCGAGGGTGATTGAACTCTGGTCACTCATTGTATTAATAGCTTCAGCATCTTCATTGACAAAGAGGCCGACTTTTTCTATAAAAGGAGGAAGTTTCTCAATAATACTTCTGGCATCTTGCGGTGTAATAAAACGGGGAGAAGGAGGGTAGAAGACAAAACCAAGTGCATCTGCACCGGCTTCTATTGCCATTACGGCATCTTCATAGCTTGTGATTCCACAGATCTTTACACGCACATTCAAGCCTTATGGACGAAGATTAGAAATAGCAGTTTGAAAGCTCTCATGTTTAAAAACATACGAACCGGCTACACAGACATCAACACCGGCATCTTTAAGCATCTCAATATTTTGATCTGTTACGCCACCATCGATCTCAATAAGACAATCTGGGTTAAGTCGCTCACACAGTGCTTTAAGGCGTTTGACTTTCTCAACAACGGTTGGAATAAACTTCTGACCGCCAAAGCCAGGGTTAACACTCATAACCAAGACCATATCCAAGTCAGGGATCAGATATTCCAAGGCTTCTGCAGGTGTATGCGGGTTTAAAACAACAGCCGGTTTAATACCCAATGAGCGGATGTACTGCACTAAACGGTGAGGGTTTTTTTCCTCTTCGATATGAAATGAGATGTAGCCCGGTTTTAGAGGTGCAAACAGATCAACAAAGAAGGTGTTGTTTTCAACCATAAGGTGAATGTCCAGAGGCTTGGTTGCAGCTTTTGCAATGGCAGAGACAACAACAGGTCCCAGTGTAAGGTTAGGGACAAAATGTCCATCCATGACATCAACATGAACAAGGTCGCAACCCGCATCGCAGATCGCTTTGACATCGCGTTCGAGGTTGCCGAAATCGGCAGAGAGTACACTTGGAGCTACTAACATATAATCTACTTTAAAATTTTTGTAATTTTAACATAGTTTTTGCCTTATCTATATGCTATAATCATTTCATACACAAACGAAAAGTCTGTCCATTTATTTGTTAAGCTCAGTTTTTGCTTTACATAGATATAATGCGCAACTTAAAAAATTACGCAAGGATACCCTATGGCAAGAAAATGTGCAATCAGTGGTAAAGGCCCTATGGCTGGAAATAATGTATCTCATGCAAAAAACAGAACTAAACGTCGTTTTTTGCCAAACCTTAGAACAGTACGTATTACACTAGAAGACGGTACTACTAAGAAGATCAGAATTTCTGCTAAAGAGCTTCGCACACTTAAGAAAAACTCGTAACCGAATAAGGTTATATTTTGAACCTGACAACCAGGCTTCGAAACTTTCTACACTGGGAGGAGTCTCCCAAACCAGACCCATCAATCTTACCTGATTTTTACTCTAACCTCCACGCATTTCGTCTACCTGTAATCTTTACTGTTGTTACCATGTTGATTGGAACTATGGGCTATATAATCATTGATGATTTCTCTCTTATGGACGCGATCTATCAGACCGGTGTCACCTTTACAACAGTTGGGTTTGGAGAGATCGCACCGATCTCAGATGCGGGACGGATCTTTACGATCACACTTATTATCATGGGATTCGCTGTTTTCTCCATGGCAGTGGGTATTATGGTCACAGAGTTAAATCGCGGCCACCTTATAAATACATTGAAGGAGCGCAGTATGTTGTACAAAATCGCGCGGCTTAAAAAACATTTTGTCGTCTGTTATCATAACGACTACACCATCGAGGTGACACAGCAACTGCGTGCCAACCACATTCCTTTTGTTGTGATCGATCCTCGTGAAGATATCGAAGAGATCGCTGAGAAGTATAAATACCCTTACTTCATTCAAGACGAACCGCATACGGAACGTTCAATGTTGAAGTCACATCTTAGTTCTGCTAATGGTCTGATAACGCTTTCAAGCTCTATCGCGGACAACATTGCCATTATTGCTTCGGTCCGTCTTTTTGAAAAAGAGCACTTTATACCAAAGCCGTATAACGTAATCTCAGCAGCAGAGACGGAGAGTGATGTAAGCAAACTCAAAAAACTGGGTGCAGATACGGTTGTTTCGGCAACAAAACTGACAGCGCAGCGTATTACGGCTATGGCCGCACGTCCGGACATGGAAAACCTGCTCGAAGAGTTCCTCTATCAGACAGACACACCGCTTGACATGGAAGAGATCTTTGTCCCTAAATACAGCTGGATGGTTCTGCGCAAACTCAAAGAGACCCACCTGCGACAGATAGCCAATGTTGCCGTTGTCGGTATGACAAAAAAAGAGGGCAAGTTTGTACCGATGCCGGACGGAAACAAGCTGGTCACAAGCGAGTCAAAACTGCTTGTTATCGGAACACAAAAAGGGATCAATATCACCAAGGGTATTGTCCAGAAACGACAAAAACCAGAGGAACTAAAATATGTATAAGATTACCAGCAACAGCGAAGGTGTTTGTGCTCCTCTAGGCTTTTATGCTGATGGAATCGCGGCAGGACTGAAACCGGACGGTGCTAAAGATATGGCCTTTGTCTACAGTGATCAGGTCTGTGCCTTAGCCTCTGTTTTGACAACAAACAAGATGGCTGCTGCACCGATCCATCATGCCAAGGGTGTAAAACAGACCAACTTTGTGATGATCAACTCTAAAAATGCCAATGCAATGACAGGCAAGCCGGGTATGGCTGACCTTGAAGAGATCTTGGAGAGTGTCAAACAGGAGAAAAATGGTCTTGTCAACCCTTTGATGAGCTCTACCGGTGTTATCGGTGTGCGTCTGCCAAAAGAGAAGATCGTTGAGGGGACAAGAAAATTCGATTTGAGTGTTAAAAACCCGCATGCAGCTGCAGAGGCGATCATGACAACAGACCGTTTTTCAAAAGAGATCGCGGTCGATGTTGAACTTGAAGACGGTAAGATCTTTACTATCGGTGCGATGGCCAAAGGTGCCGGGATGATAAACCCTGCAATGGCAACGATGCTCTGTTACATCACAACGGATGCACAGATAAACTACAT
>JAUVKK010000103.1 GCA_030596305.1 Helicobacteraceae bacterium
CTTTTCCGTCTAGTTGGTATTGCTTTTGTCATCGCAGCGATCATCAAATGGATCAAACATGATGAAGAGATCAAAGTAAAGCTGCTTGAGCTGGCGAGTATTGATGACTTGACGGGAATTATGAACCGTCGCGTTTTTGATATAGAGTTTAAACGTGATTTTGCCAATGCCAAACGTTACAACAAAGCACTCTCTCTTGTGGTGATCGACATCGATAACTTCAAGGCTATCAATGACAAACATGGCCATTTTTTTGGTGATCTGGTTTTAAAGTTGTTTGCTAAAGAGGTAACCTCTCTTCTGCGTGAAGGTGATATTTTCAGTCGCTGGGGCGGGGATGAATTTTGTGTTATTCTGCCTGAGACCAGCGGTATCAATGCGGTGAAGGTGGCGGAGAAGATACGATTTGCTGTAAAAAACATCCATGTAAAGACAGATAACTCACCGATCTATTTTACGGTTAGTCTGGGTGTCACAGAATTTCATTTCGAAGATAAAGATGCGATGATCATGATAGATCGTGCAGATAAAGCGTTGTATGATGCAAAAGCAGCGGGCCGCGATAAAACGGTACCGCGATAAGACATTTTATTATCAAAAAACTCTTGAAAGTTGCCTCTCTAAAATACGCTTGAGTTTCTAAACTCAGCGATCTCTGATTCAACCATCTCATCGATCATAATTCTGTAAATCTCCTCAAGAAGGTTTGCTGACATGCCTAAGGTCAGTGCCTTGTGACGTACTTTAGCGATGATCTCATCAATACGTTCGGGAGCCTTGACTTCGTCAACGGTGTTTTTAAACTTTGCAGCCTGTTTGATATAGCTGTTGCGTGCACCGATAAGCTCAACGATCTGGTCGTCTAGTTTGTCGATCTCTGTACGTACTTCATCTAATTTTTTACACTCTTTTAATATCATAGTTATTGCCTTGATTATAGTTACACTATTATAGTGTTTATGGGTAAATAAAAGCGTATATCTTCGAGCTAATTGGTTCGAATGATCTGTGCACTGCCTTGTAAAAGCACAACGGTTGTTGTATCGTCTTGGGCGGTTTTTGTCATAGAGATCTGTGCATTGTCTGATGTTTTTTCAAGGCGGTCGCCGGTATGGACACTATAACTTCTATTAAGCTCCATCTCTATGGTGGTTACAGAAGGTGCGGCAGTTACTGCCTCTTCCGTTGTATTGTCGCAGCCTAGAAAGAACAGCAGTGTAATAAGTGTGATTATATATTTCATAGTACTTCCTAAAATTCTATACCGTCGTCGGGTACGGTTGTGATGATCTCGATACTCTCTTCAGTCTCTGTAGTCGAAATGATGTTCTCTTCACCTACTATGTCATAGAAGTAAGCCATAATAATACCTTTCAGATAGGCAAGGAATCTATCCCACCAGCTTTCACCTTCTTCTACCGGGACAGATGTTCCATTTTCATCTGTCGGCGGCGTGATGTTGTCACAGCGTCTGTCATCGATGCCGTATGGAAAAGGGTTCTCTGCACAAGAGATGTATGGATAGTCACTGGGGAGAATAACACTCTGGTGAATGACCTCAGGTGTTTCAAGACCAAGTGACAGAGGCCCTTTAAAGATCTTGTTAAAGAGTTCAAAACGAAGTTCATCAGACGCATAAAGTTTAAAACCGTGTGTACCATCATTGATGTAACCATAGAGATGATCAGTGGTGTCATCAAAACCGGTCATACGCGGATAAGGTGGCGCCTGATGCAGCCATTGGTGGTTACCGTCGATGGTCTTGATACTGTCAAAGAGAATGTTGAACGGCTCATCATAAACATCTAGGTATTGATAAAAGCTACCTACATTAGCACGGTTGATAAGTTCATTTAACTGATCACGCGAGAGAAGAGTAAGTTTGCTTAAAACAACAGCATTATAGAGGACATGATACATCTGCGGGTTCAGCTCACCATTCATGTCAAGACCCATCTCCACCTTGACACGTTCTGCAATATCACTAATAATAAGCAGATGCTTTTCACTCTCATCCATTCCAAACTGTTCATTTAGAGAGGCTTCGCTGACATCCAGGTCCTTAACGGTAATGATCTCCAAGGCGGCAACACCGATAAGATCAATGATCTCAAGACCAAGCCCGTCGGAAAGTCCTTTAACCTCACTTTTAAGCGATGAGAGCAGGGTGAAGTCTACTTTGTCTTGCACGTCATCTAAAAATGAGAGTTCCGATTTGACTTGGCTAGAGATATTACAGCTTCCTTCGACAACCTGTGCACCAATAGTGGTCGGATCAGTAAACGATGTACCGTAACATGCGATCCAGTTTGTAAGCTCAGAGTAGGTCTCACCGTTAACGTCCATAAAACCCTGACTCATGCGTGAGCTTGCTTTGATGTATTCGTCAATAGCGTGGTCGATCTGTGCCAGCCACGCTTTTTTGAAACTGTAACTGCTTAGAGAGTATTCAAGTTTGATCTGTGAAAGCGTGTCAAGTTTCTGGTTTAAAAAGCTTTTCTCTTCACAGGCTTCCTCATTAGATATAAAAACAGAGAAGAGGTACTTGCCCGGGTACCAAGAGCTGTCATCACACTCTTCACTGGCTGCGACCAGATCTGCATCGACAGTTGTCTCTGTGTTGTCATCGTCGAGTGCTGCGATCTTCTGGCGGAATTCATACATCTTTGCCAGGTAGTTAGCGCTGCTTGAAAGTGCGTATTGCTGAGCGACTTCGTCATTCATAAGCAGAGTGTTTTTAATGTAGGCAATAGGCAGCTCATCATCAACAGCAACAAGCTGGTGTGCTTCACCGATTATATTGCCTTGTGTGTCTTTGAAAGCTGGGAGTCTGTCACTGATGAACTTCTCTAAAAAGATATGACGTTTTTCAACATCTGTCTCACCGTCGTTCATGTCAAAGATATCGCCTGAATACATGTTGACATAGGTGTGTGCGAAGGTGTCTGAGGCGCCGTGTCCTAAAAAGCCGTAGGCGAAGGCTCTCTCTTTAGGGGTCTGTGCCTCGGCAAGTACCCACTTGAACCAGGTGTCACTTTTCCAGCCGCCGACAAGTGTCTCGGTGTCATCATCGATATGCCCATCTTCAAGACCGGGATGCACAGTGACCTGACCGCCGATAACATCCGGAAAACCATCCGGTCCGATGTTCCCCATGCGGTAGGTCTTTTTGTTCTCTAAGATGGCAGAGGTAATGGCAGGCTCAACCTCAAATTCACCGAAAGGAGCAATAGTAACTGTTCCGTCTTCAAGGTCGTTGATGACCTCTTGAGCGATCCAGACGTGAGAGCGTGTGTCAAAGGCGAAAAGGGATGCACTAATAAGTAAAATTGGTAGTAAAAATCTTTTCAAAACGACCTCTGTTAAAATAATAAATTATTATAGTCAAGAGATAGTTAGAGTGTGATAAAAATGTGATATTTTGGTAGGAATTATTTTGATGGGTTTCTATAGTTGATGTTTTGACTCTCAAGACGTTGAAGGCCTTCACCAAATGCACGGCGTTTAAAGTCTTTCCAGTCGCGCTGCTTTTGACTGCTCCAGCCTGTCTCTGCAAGTGCAAAGAGCCTCGGCCAGGCCAGGTAATCAGCAATCTTTTCAGTCAGTGCTGTCTCACTCCACAAACAGCCGTGAATACCTTGAATGAAATGTGCCTCTTTTGATGTGGCTTTAGCTGTTGGGTTATAAGAGTAGGCTTCTTTGGTATCTGTAGGGCCTGCCCAAGTGTGACCAAATTCGTTTTTGTTTTTTATATACTGCTGATCAAAATAGAGATGTTGTGCCGGTGACATAATGACATTTTGGTCTATCTTGGCAGCTTTTATACCGGCACCGTCACCCCGCCATGCCATGATGATGGTATCGTCACGCAGCGCCTTGTTATGTTTTCGGACCTCTTGCCAGGCGATCATCTTTCGCTTGTGTTTTGCCAATATCTTGTCCATCTTGGTAAAGAAGTAGGCTTGTACCTCTTTAGTCTCTTTGAGCTGCACTTTTTGCATAAGCTTGGCAATCGCAGGTGACTTCTGCCACGCTCCTTGTGGTATCTCATCACCGCCAAGGTGTACGTACTCAAATGGAAAAAGAGTGGTCACTTCTTCAATAACATGTTCGAGAAAGAGATAGGTACTGTCCAGACCGGCATCCATGGTGTTGTTACTGACTTTTTGAACCGAGATGTAACTGCTTTTGTCTTTTGGGTCCTGCAGGAGTTCAGGATAGGCCATAACAGCCGCTTTGGCATGTGCCGGAATATCGATCTCAGGTAAGATGTTGACACTGCGTTTTGCAGCGTAGGCAACAATCTCTCTGATCTCTTCTTGGGTGTAGTACCCCTCTTGAATTTTATCTTTAGGACCACGCATGGCAGGGTAGAGCGAAAAAGGAAGCTTGGTTCCCGGACCGCGTTTGGCACCGACTTGGGTTAGCAGAGGGTACTTTTTGATCTCGATCCGCCACCCTTCATCATCGGTTAGGTGCCAGTGAAAGAGGTTGAGTTTATGCTGTGCCATACGGTCAATAAACTTTTTGACATAAGCAACGCTGAAAAAGTTGCGCGAACTGTCCAACATCATTCCCCGCCACTTGAAACGGGGATGATCTTTGATGTCACAGGCCGAGATCATCCAACTTTTTTGAGGGTTTAGACTCTTCGTCTGTGTCCAGATCCTGGCATCCATAAGCTGCATCAAACTCACTGTCCCATAGAAAAACCCTGACTCACTGTTAGCTTTGATGATTATCTCTTTAGAACTCACCT
>JAUVKK010000257.1 GCA_030596305.1 Helicobacteraceae bacterium
CCAGTTCTATATTCTCATCACTGCTAGATCGGTCCATTGCCAAGGTGAGCTGCTCGCCTGTCTCTTCTATCGTCACCTGCAGCTCTAAAGATGCAGCATCAAGTGAGGCGATATCCCCCTCGAATGCCATAAAGATTGTGCTCTCATTATGACCGTAATAGATCTTACTTATCGGTCCTCGAACACGATCCATCGTCGAATAAAGTTTACTCTCATCAATAGAGCCACTCCCTAACCATTCAAAAAAAGAGAGGTTCTTTCCATCAATGACCGGTGTGATAGGTGCCTGGGGTTTTAGCAAGAAAGAGGCACTGCTCTTACCGGTGATAATCGGTTCAAATAGATCTGATGGCGGCTGTATCTTTAGAAGCTGATAGATTGTAATGAGGTGCTCTCTGAACAGTGCATCAAATTCAAAGGCGAATTCCGTAGCGTGGTCATCCCCGTACCACCAGAACCAGTCACTGCACTCTGACGCCAAAAAATGCACTTTAATCTTTTCAGCCACCTCCTCTGAAACAGTTCCGGTATAGTTGTCTGCATCACGCCGTGTCTGATAGATAAGCTCCCAGGCACGGTTCTTCTCAGGGTCTCCTGCCCAGGTATTAAAGTCACCATGAATCCAGCTTCCCGGTGCAAGTGTCTCCAAGGTTCCACTGTTTTTGAGTTTAGACACCTCGTCCATTGTTACGGTCTTGCACCATGGTGTTTTCAAGAAACGCTGATAAAGTTCCGTAAAAAAATCATAAGCATTGTTCTCAAAAAACTCCCAGGCATTTTCGCCGTCGAGAATGACAAAAAGTGTCGGGTCGTCTTGCTCTCTCGCAATGGGCTCCAAGACCTGCATAAAATGTTCACTCGCATCTTGTCCGGATTTGAAACGGTAGTTAAACCCTATCAGATCGCTCAGACTATGATCGCGGAAACCGATGCTCATCCCCTTGTAACGGTAAGGCTTATAGAGGTTTGTACGATCATCGTTTCGAAGTGATTTAAATAAAACAGTCTCATCTGTTGCGATCCAACGAAGTCCATGCGCCTTGTAGATCGCCACACTCGCCTCATCCACTGCCCCTTCTGCAGGCCAAAAACCGGTCGGTTTGCAGCCAAATGTCTCTTCATAAAGGGAGATAGAACGCTCCACCTGCTCGATAGCATCTTCTTTAAGCGACATCGGGTTGTCCGGTAGAAGCGTGTGCTCATTCGCTTGTTTGGCATTGTCGACATCAATCAGCAGAGGTAAGATCGGATGGTTGTAGGGTGTTGTTGAAAGTGAGATGACACCCTCTTTTTGCAAGCTCGCATAAAAAGGCAGGATTGTCGCTACAAAGTCGCACAAGGTTGTAAGCAGATGCGCTTTATCTGCTTGCGTATACCCTTCACCTTTTTTAAAAAGCTCTTTAACAAGGCTGTTTTGCTGACGCAGATAGTTACCGCACCACGCCAGCATAAAGAGCACCTCAAAGTCGATGAGTTCTTCATCACATAGATGCTCTTGATGATACAGCTTGTCAAAGTACGCCATGGGCTTGACCATTGTCTCGTATAGAGTCGATCTGCAGGTTTTGATCAACCATTTTCGAGCCTCTTCTTCCAGTTGCGATGGGTGCGCTTCCCAAAGTGAAAGAAAATAATCGTTTTGCAGCGGATCGCTATAGAGGTTGAGTTGTTCGATCAACGGTGCGGTAATATTGAAGCTTGCTTTGAGACCCTTATGGCTGTTTAAAAGCCATGGCATCTCATAATAGTCTTTGATAGCATGGAGAAAGACCCAGGGCATACTCATCACTCCATCACTGCCCCGATAATCGGGCTGGTGCATGTGCCAGAAAAAGCAGAGATTAAGCGATTGTTTGGGCATCAGGCGTTAGACCACCCTTCGATTTTAGCATTGTAGGTGTCTAAGATCGCTTGACCCTTTGCTTCATCTACAGCCTGAATATAGAGATTTAGATGATCACTGTACTGGTCCGGGATCATTAAGATCCAATCATGTTCATCCAGCCAGATCTTGACACCATCCAGTGTTGATGACTTTTTGCCCTTTGCATCTTCAAGGAACATACGCATCATCTTGCCCTTAAGGGCTTGTGAACACTCAGCTTGGAAAGTATGGTAATAAAAGCGTGGAAGCGAATCAATCAACTCGGAAAGTTTGACTTGGTGGTCCAAT
>JAUVKK010000049.1 GCA_030596305.1 Helicobacteraceae bacterium
ACAACGACTTCTACGCTGAGTTCGGTAATGTTCTTAAAGAGGGTCTCTACTCTGACATGGGTAACAAAGAGCGTATCTTAGAGCTTCAACAGTTCAACACGATCAACTCTGAAGAGAGAACAAACATTGCTGAGTTTGTTAAGTCTGTTGATGATGAGAAAAAAAGAGATCTACTACATCACAGGTAAGATGGCACTCGGTATGCTTAAAAATTCACCTACGCTTGAGCGTTTTAAAGCAAAAGGTAACAATGACATCGTACTTAACCAACATATCGACACCATCGTTATGCCAATGGTCACTGAGTACAAAGAGTACAAATTTGTCAACGCTGCTGACGCTAAGCTTGATGACACTGAAGAAGCTAAAGAGAAAGAAGAGGAGCTTGCAAAAGAGTACGAAGGTCTTATCAGTGAGTTCAAGTCTACTCTAGGCGACGCCGTCACTAAGGTTGAAGTAACAACGGACCTTACAGACTCTCCTGTAGCCCTTAAGATCGACAAAGAGGACCCAAGCTACATGATGGCACAGATGATGGCTCAGATGGGTCAAGGCGGCGAAGTACCACCTGTTAAGCCTATCTTACAGATCAACCCTAACCATGAGATCTTGAGCAAGCTAAAAGACTCAGGCGATCAAAACCTAATCAACGATGCAGCACACGTTCTTCTTGATCAGGCAAAACTGTTTGACGGTATGGAACTTGACGACACAGCAGGTTTTGTTGCAAGACTTAACCGTATTATGAGTAAAGCGCTCTAACGATTCCTTTCTACATCTGTACCCTTGATTGGGTACATCTTTCACAACATACTTTTTAATTATGCATATTCAAACCTTTCTCAACCTCATCTTTACTTATAAATAATATAATATTGTCAGATATATAAAAAGGAAGAGAGATGAACAGAAGAGAAGTATTAAAGGTAGCCGGTATTGCAGCAGTCACAGCAGCAGTAGGTGCACAGGCAAAGATGGAAGAGCAGTATATGAACCGTCTTGAGATGAAACCTAAAGATCCGGCCAACTTGGACAAAGGTGAGCTTAAACACTCTCCGCTTATCACTCTGGGCGCAAAAGATGCCAAGGGTTACACACAGGTAGAGATCACAGTAGGACAAGGCGGGATCATCCACCCAAGTACACCTGACCACTGGATCGACTTTATTGAACTGCATGCCGATGGCAAGCTAGTGGGTAAAAGCACGCTTGAACCTGAGATCTCACGCGGTACAGCTTCATTTTCACTAAAATTGGACAAGGTCAAAACACTGCAAGCAAGATCAGGCTGTAATTTACACGGTATTTGGACATCAACACTTAAAGTATAAAAAAGCACCAAAACTGGCCCCGTAATCCAGGGGTCTTTAACTTTTTACCCTCTCCATAGATTTACAAATACCTCTATTAACTCCAATACCGAAAATTTAAATACAGATACTAATTGATACTTTCTCTTTTAATATAATTTTTTATGATACACTGACTACAGATAAATAGTCATTTATAGAGTATCTGTCTGTTTTTTGTGCTGTTGTAATACTTTGTAAAAGGAGTGTAAAGATGAGTAAGCTCAATGACGATAAACGAAGAGTCTTCTTACAGAAGATAGTACGAGGCGTAGGTTATGGCGCTTTTGGTGCCATTGTCTGGAGCAGCTACCTCTCTCAATCACAAGCAAACAACCTCATCTTACGACCTCCCGGTGCCCTCTCTGAAAAAGATTTTGTCTCGACCTGTATTCGCTGCGGTATGTGTGTTGAAAAGTGTCCTTATGATGTTTTGGAACTCTCCACTATCTCTGACAAAGTCTCCATCGGAACCCCCTACTTCACCCCTAGAACAGACGCCTGTCGTATGTGTCCAGACATACCTTGTACCTCTGCCTGCCCAACCGGAGCACTTGACCTGCCTTCCGTGACTACCAATGACGATCTTGACATCAACCGTGCCAGAATGGGTCTTGCCACCATTAACACCCAGACCTGTCTGGCCTATGTTGGGCTGCAGTGCACCATGTGTTTTCAGGCCTGTCCATTAACCGGGGATGCCATTTTTTTAGAAAAAGAGCGCAACGAACGTACCGATATGCATGCCTTGTTAAAGCCAGTCGTCAACCCTGACCACTGCACAGGTTGCGGGATGTGCGAACATGCCTGCCCGACAGCGACAACATCAATAAGGATCCTACCTCTCGCCGTCACACAAGGCGACATCGGTTCGCACTTTATCGTCGGGTGGGAAGAAGGCGATGAGAGTCGACTGGTAGACACCTCCAAAGATGTTACATTGGATAGAACGCCGAGGAACAAAAGGAGTGCTCTGGACAATGTCAATGATGAAGACGGTATTTTGGATGACATCTTGGGAGGAATAGATAAATGAGCCATTTTTTATACAGACACCGTTTTTATATCTCCCGCAGAGTCGTCCAGATACTCATACTTACTGCCTACTTTGGCGCCAATGCCTATGGCTGGACCTTTGTAGCCGGTAACTTAAGCAGTTCAGTTCTCTTTGGACTCATTCCGCTCTCTGACCCCTTTGCAACACTGCAGATGTTCTTTGCAGGTGCGGTCATCGCAACAGACATTCTTGTAGGTGCCATAGTCGTTCTCTTTGTCTACAGTATTATCGGCGGTCGATTTTTCTGCTCCTGGGTCTGTCCTGTCAACATCATCACCGAGACAGCCGCAGCACTTAGACGAAGACTTGCCGTACAAGAGAAGGAGCACGCCCTTACCTTCAGCCGTAACATTCGCTACTGGGTCATCGGTATCAGTCTTGGTCTCTCCCTTCTCTTCTCCCTGGCTGCCTTTGAGATGATCAGTCCTATCGGTATCGCGCACAGAGGTGTCATCTTTGGTTTTGGCTTTGGCTGGTTTTTTCTTGTCGCCATCTTTCTGTTTGATCTTTTCAGTCAAAAGTATGGATGGTGTGGGCACATCTGCCCACTTGGCGGCTTTAATGCTCTCATAGGAAAATACAACCTTATCAAAGTTGTTCATGACGAAGAGAAGTGCATATACTCACTTGCCTGCATTAAGGTCTGTCCTGAAGTCCAGGTCTTGAACATGGTAGGCAAGTACAGTGCACCTATCACGGGTGCAGGCTGCATTAAGTGCGGTCGTTGCATCGAAGTGTGTGATAATGACGCCTTTCACATCTCTATCGTAAGTCTGGCAGAACAACTAAAGGAGAGATCATGAGGGTACTGATACTGCTTATGCTGTTTTGTCTGGTCACTGTTTTTGCAAAAGAGATAACACCGTACAAGTATGTCCAGGCAAGTGAAGCTGTCTCTGACTTTGAAAAGGTAGGCAACACCTTGATCATAGGTACTGAAGAGGGAGTCATCGATATCTACGACCTCAACAAAGACAAACTGATCGACCAGGTCAAGCTTCCTAAATTCAAAAACATCTTAGGCGACTATATGCGTTCGTTGATCCTTAGTGTTGATTACTCTGAAAAAAGACTTCTCTTTATCAGCCGCGTTCTTGATGGCTGGCGCGAACTCTATATCTATGAAGATAAAACACTCACTAAACTCATCGACAGAACAGAGAAGATGACGCTTCAAGAGGTCAAGTTTGTTGATGCAGAGAGAGCAGTCATAATGACGATGAGTAATGAGCTGATCCTTTTTGACATTAAAAAGAAGAAGATCCTCTATAAAAAGCAGCTCAACTACGCAAGTTTCTCAGACATTGTGCTTGACGAAGAGCATAAGTATCTCTACACATCAGATGAGACCCCGATGATCAGTAAAATAGAGATCAACAGCGGCAAGATCGTAGATGAGTACCAAAAAGCCAACAAAAGAGATATCTTCTCCATCGACTTCAAAAACAAGACACTGCTTAGTGGTGGAAAAGACAAACGGGTCATTCTCTATAAAACACCGGAGAAATACAAGATGACCAAAGGAGAGTTCTTTATCTATGGTGTCGCGTTAAACCCTGATGCCAGCAAAGCAGCCTTTGTCAAAAACGAAGAGAGTTCTATCTCTGTCATTGATACAGATACTATGAAAGAGACCTATCTTCTGCTGGGGCATAAACAGACCATCATCAAGCTCTACTTTGACACAGAAAATGAGCTGATCTCGGCTGATGAAGATGACCGATTAATGTTTTGGAGATTAGAATGAAAATCTCCTAGAATTACACTATACTATGTACATATAAGAACAAATTGAGGGATATATGAATTTAGCGTTATTTGACTTCCTGCCGATATATGGTGTCTATATTGGCATAACACTATCCATACTACTCTCTTTTGAGGTTGGCTATCAAATTAGTAAATATTCTGGTACTCGTTACGATAAAGAGGCGGTTAATGCCATAAGTCCCATGGTCGGCGGCTTATTGGGCATGCTGGCTTTTGTCCTCGCATTTACATTTGCCATGGCCGCCGCCCAGCATAATCTTAGAAAACAATTTGTTCTTGACGAAGCAAATGCAATCGGTACGTCGTATCTGCGCGCGGATTTGATTGATGAGCCACATAGAACAGAAGTCAAAAAACTTTTACAGGAGTATGTGGATATTCGCTTGCAGGCTGTAGCTGCGACTATGGACATAGATATGCAGAAAACAATAGTAACCAGATCTGTTGAGCTGCATGGGCTGCTTTGGACCCAGGTTTCATACGTAGCGAAAAAAGAGCCAGACACAAATACCGGATTGCTGATCCAATCAATCAACAAGGTCATCGATATGCACGAAAAACGAATAACTGCAGCCTTGCGCAATCGAATTCCCGGTAGTATCTGGTTAGCACTGTTCGCAATTTCTGCCCTCACGATGATGACTATTGGCTCTCAGGCCGGACTTTCCAAGTCGCGCAGATTGGTTGCAGTTATCCCTTTGGTCATGGCCTTTGCAGCACTTGCAACAGTCGTCGTAGATCTCGATCGTCCTCAAAAAGGCATGATAAAAGTAGGCCAACAGACTATGATCAACCTTCAAAGCAGTATGAAGCTGGAAACAAAATAGCTCTTTTTTCTGATCACATACTTCCTGCTCTTTATGGAAACGATGATTGGCAACTCTATGATCTGTCAAAAGATCCTGCAGAGTTAAATGATCTCTCCAAGGAACAATCAGGACTGCGTAAAGAGATGATTGAAATTTGGAATCAGTACGCAAAAGACGTTGGTGTCATCCTGCCCTCTGGCGGAGCTATGCATTTAGATTTCAATAAATAAGCCGTCATCGTTAAATTTCAACTATCTGTATGCAATAGAATGGGAACTCATTATAAACATGTGCGATTTCGTCCCTGCTCTTTAGCTTTATGAAGATAGAACCATATCATTCTAAACTCATATTGGGGAACAAAGACCAATGCAGATGTAAATGCGGTTAACGAAAAAATGAGTAATAGATATCAACAGCTACATTTTCCATCTTCCTACATCTGCGCAGTTATAGGAACAATTGTACACACCCCGCAATTTCTGCTTATTTAGACCTATGCCTTATTCAAACTTTTATAAAACCTTACGTATACTTATGACACACATAATCTATAATTATAGATACAAAAGGAAAAAACATGAACAGAAGAGAAGCATTAAAAGTAGCCGGTATTGCCGCAGTAACAGCAGCCGTGGGCGCGTCAGCAAAGATGGAAGAGAAGTATATGAACCGTCTTGAGATGAAACCAAAAGATCCGGCAAATAAGGACAAGGGCGAGCTTAAGCACTCTCCACTTATCACACTTGGTGCTAAAGATGCCAAGGGCTACACACTTGTAGAGATCAAGGTAGGACAAGGCGGTATCATCCACCCAAGTACACCTGACCACTGGATCGACTTTATTGAACTTTACGCTGATGGCAAGCTAGTCGGTAAAAGTACATTAGAGCCTGAGATCTCTCGCGGAGTAGCTTCGTTTGCACTTAAACTTGACAACGTAAAAGAGCTAAAAGCAAAGTCAGGCTGTAACCTACACGGCATCTGGACATCAACACTTAAAGTATAAAACTTCTAAGCCTATAGCTAATACAGCTATAGGCCCCTTCAAATTGTTTAGCATCAAGACATTCCTTTAAATACTAGTTATACTATTGGCAATAAAAGGAATATTATGTCTACTACAGAACAAGAACCAACAGAAACTTTATCCCTCTCACAACGTTTAGAAACACTAAAAGAGACATTGGACAAGATCGTCATAGACTTGGACCCCAGCTATAATGAAAATAAAGATGCTGATACATACAGAGACCTCTATATAGCTGTTTTAGAGAGTACACTAGTAGAACTAAATGAGCTTGATGAGGACTTTGACTAAATCATGACTCCACAGCAGCGCAAGCAGATCAAAGCCAAGATCATCGAAGACCTTGCAGCGCTTGAACATGAGATCACAGGTCTTAAAGAGAAGACCAAGCCCATTACTCCCGATGTCTCTTTAGGACGTCTGACACGGCTTGAGATGATAGGTGAGCAGCAGGTCAACGAACACGCGCTGCATGAAGCAGAGATCAGAGAGAACAAACTCAAGTACGCACTGCAAAAAGTCGATAACGAAGATTATGGTCTCTGTGCAGAGTGTGAAGAGGAAATTCCTTTCGGACGCCTTATGATCCTGCCTGAGGCGACACACTGCATTGAGTGTGCATCCGAGTCAGGACAATAGAACAAAACCCCACAAATAACCATACTCTTTTGCTATTATCCACATTTTCAGCTATAATCCCATCAATAAAAGATGATTTAGAGTTTCATCTTTGGCTTGCGTTTTATTGATGACCTTCCGTTAACAGTATGATCCACTCAAAAGAATACTCCACTTTATATTTTAGCACTCCAGTAATGGTGTGCACACAAACAAACAAAGGAATTGCAATGGCAAATTTAGTAAACGGAACAGTAAAATGGTTCAACGATGACAAAGGTTTCGGTTTTATCGAACAAGAAAACGGCGGTAAAGATGTATTTGTACACTTTCGTCAAGTTAACAACAGTGGTCACGG
>JAUVKK010000166.1 GCA_030596305.1 Helicobacteraceae bacterium
TTACCAGCATTACAAAGGCAATCAATACGAGGTCATCGATATTGTACGCCACTCTGAGTCGGAAGAAGAGTTGGTACTTTATCGTGCTTTGTATGGTGAGAGAGGTCTCTGGGTACGCCCTCTACAAATGTTTACTGAGAGTGTTAATGTTGATGGGCTCTGTATACCGCGTTTTGAATTTGTGAGTGCATCAAAATGAGTCGTGGTAAAAAGCTGGACTTTCAGGTTGGTGCTGATTTTGGTGAGAGTGATTGGAATGTTGTCACTGAAAAGCGTAAAAGTACATTTGCTGAGATCTTAGAGCCTTCAAAACATCAACTCATCTTTCATAAAGAGAAACGTCGTGGCAAGGTCGTGACCTTGGTCGGTCCTTTTTCACTTGAGAAAGAGGACGCGAAGGCTCTTTTGAAAACCTTGAAAAAGAAGCTGGGCTGCGGTGGCACGATCAGTGAAGAATTTCTTGAATTTCAAGGGGACATTCAGCCAAAGCTGCGTGAATATTTAGAAGCAATGGCGTACCGTTTTAAAAAGAAGTAGACTCTTTTAGAGGTACCCTATATTCAGACCAGAAGCCAATAAAGCAGTGCCCAGAGTAAAAACACTATAAGCCCAATAACAGCAAATACAGCGATAAGGCGAATCAGCAGGTGAAAGATAAACTTTAAAGCAGTTATCTATTTTCTTTTATAGGGGACGATTGGTGCGTGTAATTTGTAAGCATCCATAATTCCACCCTGTATATCGATGACCTTGTACTTTAGTTGATCTGATAGGAACTTACCGACCATCGAGGTGCGACTCCCTGTACGACAGATCAATGCGAACTCTTTAGAGGTGTCGACTTTTTCATTAAGCTCTTTTAAAAATGCAGGGATGTCATATTGAGCGCGTTCGTCGAAAAACTGAATAGGAATAGAGCCTTTGACAAGCCCTGTCTCTTTCCACTCATCGACAGTTCTAATGTCGACAATCGGTAATTGTTTGGCAAGCATCTCTTGCGCAAATGGCTGAACCTTGTACTCTGCATGTAAAAATGGTGATAAAAATAACAATAATGTAATAAGATATTTCATTAATAACCTTGGCAGACCCTAGTTTAGGTCTAAAATTGCTATAATTGTACAATTAAAATGTAAATTTATAATAAAGATAACTACAAATGGCTAAAGTCTCAAGCAAGCGTGAAGATAATACAAAACGGCTACGTTATATCCGTGTATTAGAACGGTTTACCAGCAGTATTATCAGCTATTTGACAAAAGTGGAAGAGTCGACTAAAGCCGTCTTTGACAAAAAGGTTGATAACAACAAGCGTTATTTGGACCGTATAGAGAAGATCGCTCTATATAAAGGTGAGTTTAACGAGTTGGAAAAATTGGTAGAGAAGATCATTTTGTATCGTGACTCAGATAAAGAGATAGATGAGATCAAAAAAGATCTTTTGTACAGTGCCAACCAGATCGAAAAAAGTGTGAACCAACGTCAGTACAAAAAAGACAAACATACCTCTTCAAAGTTTAAAGATTGGGAATAAAAGCGATACAATGTCGCAGGGCAAATCTGGAAACCGTACGCGATACGATTAGGGTTTCTAGAGCTGCCCATAATTAAAAGGAAAAATTTGAAATACATTATATTAGATACAGAGACAACAGGGGTAGACGAAGAAGATCGTATTATTCAACTCAGTTACCTGGTGACTGACTTGGACGGAAATATCTTGGAGATGCATGATGACCTCTGTACAGCACCTGTACCGACGAAGTTTGACTCTATGGCTATTCATAACATCACACCTGAGATGTTGGAAGGCAAGCCAGCCTGTGTTGATACAAAGGCATTTGCTCGTCTGAATGAACTAAACGTTCCTGAAAACATCATGGTCATTCAAAATGCGGAGTTTGACGAAGCAATGTTGGCTAAAGAGGGTTTTACATCTGTGATGAACCTGATCGACACCTATCGTATCTTACGTAAAAAATATGCACTGCAGACACCACACGGTCTACAGCATAAACGTTATGAGTTAGGCCTCTACAAAAGTGAGCCGGAACTTATCAAAGAACTGGGTGTTGAAGTACGTGCACACGATGCTCTTGGAGATGTGGTTGTACTTAAACTCTTTTTAGACCATCTTCTTGCAGACGGTCAAGAACGTGATGAGATGATGGAACTCTGTTCTGCACCAATCATGCTTGACATCATGACTTTTGGTAAACACAAAGGTAAGACTTTCGAAGAGATTGCACTTAACGACCGTAACTCACTCCAGTACATGATCGATACATTCGATCTTGATGGCGACCTTCGTTATACAATGGAGAAGATCATGGCAGATACCAGGTCACAGATCAAGATCACCATTCCATTTGCGAAGTACCGTGGTGAGACACCGGCAGAGGTTGCTGAAAAAGATCCAGGTTTCCTTAAATGGATCCGTGACAAAGCAGACCGTATCTCTCCTGAACTAAAAGAGGCAGTGACCAAAGCACTTGCTGATATCGGTCAGTAAGAGATAAAATGGGCGCTTGTGGTTATGTAACGCCTGAAGTCCGTCTCAAACAAGAGATCATAGAACTGGTAATCGAGCTTGAGGCGATGGGAAAAGAACCTGAGTTTTGCCGTCTGGTGTTAGAAGAAGACATTTTGAACTTTTATAAATTAGAAAACAGTGAGAAGAGCGAAGACTCTTCTGAGAAAGAGTAACGCTACTCTTTATCTTCCGCATCAGAATCAATAAAAACATCCCACACTACAGAACATCCATACTCTTCATCAAGTACTAACCATTTGTAATACTCTTTTTTTGCTCTTGAACTATAGAGTCTAACCTTGACCTGTTCGTCTTCTAGCAGTGTACGAATCTCTCTTTCGCCTATGGCCTTTTTATTCCATCGAAGCAGGGCATTTTGAAAGATACGAAAAGAGCAGGTAGACTCCTTTGTCAACTCTGCCATGTCGTGCTCAAAACCCCAGTGGGCATTGGAACAGGCATAGAGTTTGGTAGACTTACCTTCAACTTCGATCTTACGAACCTCTATACTTCCTTCTTGACAATATGGGCAGTTTCCTAATGTTTTGTTCATGACTACTATTATATATAGAAAAAAAAGTCATTACATTTGTATTGCAAATTGACTACTATATATAGGAGAGATACGATCCAAAAAAGAAATTGCAACATTCCTTTCCCGGCTAAGAAACTTCTAAGCATATCTTCTCTATAATTCCCGTCCACAAACGAAGAGAGCTTGAAAAGGTAACTCGAAGATTCAACGTGTTGTTGAGTATTTAACGTTTGAGATCATTGAAAACTAAGTAAGTAGACTAG
>JAUVKK010000217.1 GCA_030596305.1 Helicobacteraceae bacterium
AACTTTTTTGACTTTTGGAAAAAGCCTTAAAGTTTGGCTTTCTATTATTCAACATTTATTACGTCTCAATATCTAACTTCTTAAATTACTTTATAGCAATAGTGTTCAACTTTTTTTCTCTGCTTGCACAACAGGTAGACTGTATAAGATCTTACTCCTTTAAACCTGACATCAAGTCAGCTCTAAAAGAGATATCCTTGAGGAAAAAAAGAGAGTGCGAACGCGGGTACAGTAGCATATTGATACATCACATATATGGAGTCACGAAACCCCTCCGTCTGTTTAAACTGCACCAAGACGTAGTAACAGCGAAAGCAAGTCCCAATCTCATCAAAAGCTTTAGCTTTTAAATTCCTATCAATGCGTTACCGCTTGCTCTTGTTCGTGGCATCTGCAAAGCTGACTGTAGGGAGAGAGTGACCGTTAAGAAACTCACTTTGTTTGAGGCGTAGCCGAGTTAGGGAGTTTTAGGGAATGAACGAGTGTAAGGAAGGCACCCGATAGCTATCGGGCTTGAAGCCGTCACGAGCGGTTTTTCTGTTTCTCTATTTTCCGAGAAAAAAAGAGAAAGGGCAGTCAATAAAGTTAATAATAATATATAAAATTCAAAGAGAAAACAGTCTTAATGCCATTTCAACTTGAAGTCACCACACAATTCATTCAACGTGTTCGTAAGCTTCACTCTGACCCCGCTTTTAGTAGGAGCGATAGTATAAACGAGTCTCTCATCAGGCAAGACTTTCTGAACAAACTTGGCACTGGTAATCGCATCGACCTCTTTATCTAAGATCTCAGCAACCATATCGATCTGTAAAAAACCAGGAAGAAGAGGCATCCCCTCAAAGTGGGCTTTAAAAATTGGATGAGAAGCGTCAGTCAACTTGATCTCTATGCATTCATCACTCTGAGAAATAACAGTGTAAAGACCTTGTGACAGGTAGGTCTGGCTCATAATGATTCTCCGTTTCTTTCTAATACTGCAGCCACCTGACCTTCAGCAACAGCAATATCTCCGTCAAAAACAGTAAAACTCACAATAAAGAAACTGTCAAGGTTGCTGATGTACCGGCTCTCTACCTCAAAACTTTTTTTATCACTTTTTTGAAGCCATTTTGACTTGACACTGACCAACATCCCCATCGCACGAACAGGTACATTAGCTGCTTTTTTCTCTTCGGTCAATCTCAAAAATATAGAGGTCTGTGCCCCAGCTTCTGAGAGCATAGAGAGTGTCGGTACACTCTCAAAAGTTACAACCGTACGTGAGTCGTGTTCTTCACATACAAGGACCTCTTTTACAAACCCAACTGGATCTTTCTGCGGCAAGAACTCTAATAGTTCGTTAAGATCAGACATCAGACGTTCCCATTTGCATTGATAAATTCCTGAAGTGTTTTAATCGAAGCAAAGACTGCTTCAGACTCAGAAATATTCGCAAAGATGATCCCGTACTCGTTGTCCAAGAAGATCGTGAGTTCAATAGCATCAACAGAGTCAAGTCCCAAACCGTCGTTGAAAAGGTGGTCATCATCACTGATCTCTTCAGCATGAACACCCTCGAGGTTAAAAAGTGCGATGAGATCTGTCTTTAGTTTTTCAGTTGTTATCAATTATAATCCTAAAGTTCAAGCGCAACTACGCACTCAGTTTTTCCATCACAAGCATCTAGTAGATCCAGCATTGCCCAAAGTGAAGGGGCATACCCATTATGCTCTTTTTGACTTACTTCCACATTAGCTTCATCTTCTGTTGGAACAAGTGTTAACGCCACACCCGATTCAAGGTAATCTGTACAGGTATTGACCTCTTCGATATTGGGAATATTGATCGCTTCACTACAGACAAGCAGTACTTCATCATTCGTCGTCACTGCTTGAAGAGCACCCGTCTGTAAAACATTCTTCGAGGTATCATCACCGCTTGAGATAGTCAAAATCTCATTTTTATTTTTATGCAATAGTGAAAAATATGACGGTGCCGTGTTATAAACCGAATTTTGAAAAGCTGTCGGACTAATTGGCTCGTTGGCATCGATAGCACCGACTATGTCAGCCGTTGCCTGCATCTCACCATAAGCAGAACCATAAACAACGGCACCGTCACGAAAGTCACACGCATCTGCAAGATAGACCATAATACGTGCAGCACGTGTCAGACGACGACGTAACATCATCTTAGGAACAATACGTTTCTCATCCAAGGTCTCACATTTTGTATCTGCAGCTACTTTCGCCGTAGCTTTAACCATAAAGTTCATCTTCATTTGACTGCTCCAAATACGACAGCTGTGTTGTTACCGCCAAAAGCAAATGAGTTTGAGATCACATACCTGATCTCTTTTTCAACTGCTTCTAGCGGCAGGTTGACCTGCTTGTTCTCTGCATTCGAAAGAGAGGTCTGTGGTGCGATTCGCTGCTGCTTGATCACTTCACAAGAGATGACCGCTTCAATGGCACCAGCCGCGCCCAAGGTGTGGCCTGTGATCGCTTTCGTCGAACTGAGTGGCGGGTTGTGTGAAAAAAGTGTCTCAACAGCCAAGGCTTCTACCGCATCATTTGCCTGTGTACCCGTTCCATGCGCATTGACATAGTCGATGTCTGTTGTTTTAAGACCCGCATTTTCAATCGCTTTTTGCATACAGGCGATAGCACCACCGGCTTCCGGATCAGGATTGGTCATATGAAAG
>JAUVKK010000113.1 GCA_030596305.1 Helicobacteraceae bacterium
GGCGTTGTCTCTCACCACTTTCCCCATAATATCCCTTACGGAACACTCAGTGTCAACCTTATTGGTTCATTGGCTATCGGTATTCTCTTTGCTGTCTTTGCTAACACCACACAGGACAGCCTCCTCTCAGTTGAGATAAAATCCTTTCTAACAACGGGTCTGCTCGGTGCACTGACCACCTATTCGACCTTTGCAATGGAGAGTTTCTTTTTACTTCAGGGAGGAAGCTACCTGCTTGCAGCAGCCAATATGGCGATGAATGTGTTTGGAACTGTCTTGATGGCAGGGGCAGGTTTTACCCTTACCTCTTCACTTTTTAAATAGTCACCTGTAAATAGACGATAAAAAGATCTCATAATCTTCAACTGAGTGGAAGACAAACCGCACTTCTATATCATCAGATAAGCTCTCTACAGCTTCAAATGCGATACGTGCAGCTTCGTCCTTCGGGTAGCCGTAAATACCGGCAGATATAGCGGGGAATACTATACTCTCACATCCGAGTGCAATCGCCTCTTTAATACTATTTTGATAACAGTTTTTTAAAAGAAATACACAATCATCTCCGCACATATCATAGATCGGGCCAACCGTGTGAATGACATATGCCGCAAGATCTCTCGCTGTTGTGGCAACGGCTTCGCCTGTCGACAGTCCGTCAGGACAACGGCTATTGCGTACCTCTCTACATGCTTCAAGAACTGTTCTGCCGGCTGCACGATGAATTGCGCCATCAACCCCTCCACCACCTAGCAGAGTACTATTAGCCGCATTGACAATAGCACACACTTTTTCCTGGGTGATATCACCTATTTTGACACTGGTTTTGTCTGTAAGTCTTCTCACCTGCTGGATCACCTATAACGCTCAACAAGAGAAATCATCATTCAACTTGCTACTGTTTATCCAACGTAATCAAGTCCGGTGTTGCCAAAGAGAGTCCATGTTCAACTGAGGCTTCATAGCTCAGTCTTACGAGTCGGTTGCGTGTGCCAACTATATGTTTTCGAACATTGCGCGTAAGTTTTGTTTTTGGCAATGTGTCTAAAAAATAGACTAACTTGAATTCAAGTGCATAATCACCTGTATTGGTCATCATCCACTCTATGTCCACGTTTGGATTCACCTTAACAAGTTCATCTTCCGTAGCTTCTTCGATCACCTTTGTAAACATCAGGTCTACATCTTTTAGGAATCTTTTCATAGCATGAGGCTTATGCGATTTAATGTCGAAGGTACCATCTATGACAGGGTACCCGATCTTAAATGTCAAGGATTCTCGTAATCCATCGGTTGATGCCTTTTTAGTAAGATTATCAATATGGAGTTCGATGAGCTTAGAGTTACGAACAAGCGTTTTGTAGTTTGTACGGGTATTAAAAAGAAGTGTATAGATAAATGTTACGCGAGAGATGATATAGGTATCATCCATCCCCTCAATATGGACAACATCGCCATCTTCAAGCATATCTGAACTGAGTATCACCATACAGTAGTAAGGATCTGGTGCCCAGATACTGTTTGTCAACGCTAAAAAAGCAACTATAAGTCCAAGGAGACCTGTTGTCTCCAGCATTGAGGTCAAACCCCAGGCATTGATAACCATATATATAGCAATAAAGACAATTATCACCATGGCCAAGATATCGACTAAGCGGCTATTGTAGGTATCTACATGCAGTACATTACCGTCAATCTCTTTCTCTTTACCAAATTTTTTACGTGAAAGCAGAGAGAGTGCATTGTAGATAAATGAAGAGACATAGATCACAAGCAGTGTATAGGCAACCCCGCTGAAGTAGTTGCTGTAAGCATCCGTTACAAACGAGATGATATAGTCTAAGACACTTAATACGATAAAGAGCATATTGACAGAACGTAAAATCGTTAGTTGAAAATTATTCTCTTTGCCCGAATTGAAATACTTGATGATCTTGGGAGCGAAGACATAAAGTCCAAAGTTAACTAATAGTATGCCCACGCTGTATGCAACAGCGAACCAGTTTAAATGGGCTAAGTCAGGTAGATAAAGGGTTAGTCCCAGTAACTCATAAGTGATCGTTTGCTGCATGTTCTCTAAATCCTTTGATCTGTTCTAAATAGTCATTAAGATTTTCAAAGCGGTGATTGCCACCCTCTTCAATGCAGAGTGTAGCACCTTCATATTTATCTTGTGCTTTAACATAGTCTAACAGTTCATCACCTTTTTGCAAGAGAAGCAGATACAGTTCAGGATTATTTGGTTGGCCAACAGCATACTCAAATAGACTTTTAAGATGCTCACGGGTGAACTCAAAATCATCTCCACTGCACCAGTACTGGTTAATACCAACATAGGATGCAAGTGTGATAAAAGGTTGTGTTGAAGGGTTGATAAGAACTGTTTTAATACCCAGTAGTTCACAAAAATAACTCGCATAAAAGCCGCCCAATGAAGAGCCAATAAGCAGGTCAACATCATGTTCTATAATATATCTCTTGATAAATCTGATTGCCTCTACCGGATCGATCGGCAGGTCTGGAGACAAGATCTGATCCTCTCCGAAATACGCTTTTAAAACAGCCGTCTTAGTAGAGTTCCCGCATGAGGCAAAGCCATGAAGATAGAGAATCATTTTATAGTCACCGTGATGTCCGGTTTAATTGCCAGTTTTTGCTGCATTGCATACCCCATAAAAATTGTAAAAAAGTCCCCGACAGAGAGCCCGAGAGGATTATCGATCTTAATATCGATACTTTGACTTGTACCGGCAAGAATGGCATCGATCTTTTTCTCAAACTGTTGATCCTTGTTTAACATCTCATTAAAAGCAGGATCTTTTTTAGCCAACTCTTTGATCTTTATCCGTGTATTGGCCCGCATCATCTCACCAAACTCTTTTTTCGAGTGTATAGTGTCATCCAAAAGGTAGAAACTGTCATTAATAGCCATACGCTCCTCTTTTGTTTTGACCTTTTGGATCTCTTCTTTGTAGTTGATATAGAGCAGGTTACGTAAAAACCCTTTGGGGTTGTCGATGTGGATCTCAATACTGTTAATCACCACATAGCTCAGTACCGCCATTGGATTGGTCTGTGAGAGGGCTTCGAGTTTTTCAAAACCCCCTTTGATGGTATACCTGCTTTTAACACCAAAAGTGAACTCACCCGTAGTCAGTTTGCCGCTGTCTTGCATTATGACATTGCCACTCTTTTTTTCTACATTAAGGGTATACCTTCCGTCGGTCGGCGCATCCAGATGCTTTTTAAAATAGAGAAAGAGCTCGCTTTTTTCACCCAGTTCTTGTGCCATCTTTGGCTTGTCAAACAGCAGGTTCTGCCCATCAAGCCGTATGTCACCCAGCTCTATTGCGAATTGACGTTTTTCGCCTTCTTTCATAGCGCCGTCTCTATGTTTAAACTCGATAAAATTCTCAACATCTTTGAGCTTAAACACGGCAGTTGACAAGGTACTCAACAGACCTGTCTCTGCATCAGTAGTGATCAAAACAAGATCATCAACGCGGCAGTCACCCTTTTGACAACCCACCTTCGAAATAGAGCTGATATTGCCGTCTTTCACCATCTCATTAACCAGAGTGATAAACTCTTTTTCATAACTCGATTGCGCATTTAGCAGTGTAAACGCTAGAAGAGGTATAACGAGCAGCAGTAACTTTCTTTTAAACATGTTTTACCTTTTTATAGACCTATCTCGATGATCTCGTCTGCACACCAGCGTGCAAGGTCAAGTTCATGAGTGATCAGCAGCATAGCTGTTTTATCAAGATGTTTTAGAAGCAGCTTCATAACATCAAGTTGAATAACATTGTCCAATGCAGACGTCGGCTCATCCAACAGTAGCAGTTCTGGTCGCATTAAGAGCGCTCTCACTATCGAGCAGCGCTGTAGCTGTCCGCCTGAAAGTTCATGGGGTAACTTATCCAACAGAGTGCGTTCAAGATTCATCTCACCTAGATAGCCTTCTAGACCCTCTAAAGAGGCAACGTCTTTGATCTGATTGATAATACTGTATGCTGGATGAAAAGAGGTGTAGGGGTCTTGAAAGACCTGAGAAACACTGCTGGAACTCAATACCCCGCTAAAAGGCTTTAGGTTACCCAAGATGATCTCAAACAGGGTTGTCTTACCGGAGCCGCTAGCACCGACAACAGCCTTGATCTCACCAGGGTTAAGTGTTAATGAAAAATCATCATATAGCAGCTCGTCCAGTGTATAACCAAAACTTAGGTTCTCTATCGCTAAGATAGGTTTCAACGGATCTGACCGTTACCGTATATCTTGAATTTATAAGTCGTCAGACCTTCGATACCCATTGGGCCACGTGCATGAAGTTTGTTCGTTGAGATCCCTACTTCAGCACCAAAACCGAAGGCCCCGCCATCCGTGAAACGCGTTGACGCATTGACATAGACCGCCGCTGCATCAATAGCATTTAAAAACTGCTCTGCCGAGGTGTAGTTCTCTGTCACGATCGCCTCTGAGTGGCCTGAA
>JAUVKK010000167.1 GCA_030596305.1 Helicobacteraceae bacterium
CAACATCACAAACTTCTCTTCTAAACCGGTACGTCGTGTTGATCATGTTGTCGGTATAGGTTATAACGAAGATATCAAAAAAGCTAAAGAAGTTATGTATGCTGTTATCGAGAAAAGTGCACACACAATCAGCGATCCTGCACCACTTGTAGCGGTCACTGAACTGGCTGACAGCAGTGTTAACTTCACAGTCCGTGCCTGGGTTCCATCAGCTGATTACTGGGATGCATATTTTGAGATCATCGAAGAGATCAAATACGCACTTGATGATGCTAACATCAGTATTCCGTTCCCACAGATGGATGTTCATATGGACAAGGGTGAATAAGTAATGAAAAAATTATTAATTCTACTGCTAATCAGCGGAGTGCTTAGTCTCTTAAGTGCTGCAGATGATGAGAAGAAATTTAAGGCTCACGCAGAGTTAAGTTATGCCAATACGGCGGGAAATACTGATACACAAGACGTAGCGGCCAATTTAAAACTCAATCTACCATTTTATGCAAACGATTTACGTTTTGTTGGAAACTTTCTCTATTCAGATACAACTGCTTATGATGAAAACGGTACCTTTATTGATGATATACGAACCAAGAACCGTTGGGATGCGGAGTTGAACTACGACTACAACTTTAATAAAACGATTGCGTTTAACTACCTTCTCGGTGGTAGAGGTGATGAGTTCTCGACCTTTGTATACCAAGTCTACACGGGTCCTGGTGCGATTGTGACTGCATTTAAAAATGAAGAGCATGATCTGAAGTTTCAA
Source organism: Helicobacteraceae bacterium (assembly GCA_030596305.1). GTDB lineage: Bacteria > Campylobacterota > Campylobacteria > Campylobacterales > Sulfurimonadaceae > Sulfonitrofixus. Next base: position 770 of record JAUVKK010000167.1, read on the forward strand.
GGGAATGTTCTGTATATGTGGGACGAGATACGTGAAGATCCGACGACAACGCCGCCAACTGCAGAGTATATGCATAACTATTCTGGTTATCAGGTCTCTTTGGATTATACCTTCCAGTTTACAAAAAACTCAAAGTTTGTTCAGTACGCGATGTACCGTAGTGAATTTGACGATACTACCAACTACTTTATTAAGTCTAAAACAACTGTAGAAAGTAAGATCAGTGATATCTTTTCTATGGGTGTAAGTTATACCTTGGATTATACAAATAATAAAGCAGAAGATGTTCGATCATATACAGACGGCATTTTTTTAGCTTCACTGATAGCTGACTTTTAAACTGACAATACCAAGCTCTTTTGAGAGCTTGGATACTTCTTTTCGCTCACTAAGAGCATCTACCCTTTTTCGTGACTTCATAAACCATTGATAAGCAACCAAACATAAGAGCTTCTAGCAGAGTGCTTTAGCTCATTGAAGTTTTGGCACTGAATCGAATTGATAAAAAGGCAAGGGCTGCGATAAATGCAGCATATAAAAAGAGCATAGACGGCCACAGCTCATAGATGTAACCGGCACTGATCGCCCCGATAAACCCTCCCAACCCATATGAGATACCAAAGAAGAACTGTTGTGCCAGCTTGCGTTCGCTATAGAGCTCGTAGAGGTAGCTGATAGCTGCTGTGTGAAAGAGTGCAAAGCTGAAGGCGTGCAGACTCTGGGCAAGATAGAGCACCGCGATATTTTCTGGGAAGAGCCAGGTGATGAGCCACCGTATGACGGTGACAAGCAGGGAGAACTCCAGTAGTTTGAGCAGGTTGCGTCTGAGCAGCGGTCCTTGAAAATAAAAAAGTATGATCTCTGCGATGACCCCGAAGCTCCAGAGGTAGATAGTAGTCTGAAGAGAGATACCATGGGCGGTCTCATAGATGGTGAAGAAGTTATAAAAGGGTCCAAAACTGACCTGCATCAAGGTCAGTCCGAGCCAGAGCGGCCAATGGGCTAAAAGATCAAGGTGTTTGCCTTCGATGCTCTCTGGTTCAACCACTTTTTTGTTGTCAAGATGGGCAATGATATAGCCAAAGAGCACCGTCGAAGCGATCATGACCAGCAAGAAGAACAGCGCGGTTGTCGGAACATCTAAAAAATTCACTAAGATGAGGGCGACAAGTATAAAACCGATGGAGCCAAAGAGACGGACCTTTCCGTAAGACTCCTTGCCAATGAGTGAAAGGGCGATCACTTCGACATAGGGCAGGATAAGACTCATACCGATGCCCATAGCAATGTTGCTGAAAAGGAGTGGCCAGAAACTCTCCAGTGTGAGAAAAAAGGAGAGAGCCGCAAGCAGCAGCAGCACAAGCGCACTGTTAAAGGTTCTCAGGTCGAGTTTGATTCCCTTTCGAAAGAGAAAAGGGAGACCAAATCGTACCAGCGGGCCGGCGGCAAAGATAATACCTATCTCAGAGGGGATGTAGCCGACCATAGAGAGTACTTTAGGCATAAAGATGACGTAGATTGCCACTATGGCAAAATAGAAGAAGTAGAAGAGAGCAATGAGTGCTGACATAATCTCTTAGGCAGGTTTATAGATGATGGCTGTATGGCTGATAAGATCGTGAAGCATACGTTTGTCCGGACGCATAAGCCCCCAAAGGTAACCAAAGAGAAAAAGAGAGAGAAAGTAGCCGAAAAACCGAGCGATCAACTGCAGGTATGAGGCAGTTTTAAAGCTTTTGGCATCAACGATCTCAATGCGGGCCATCTTCATCCCTGGTGTCTGTCTTGAAATTTTCCAAAAGAGTACAAAAGCGGTTATAAAAAGAGTGAACTGGATGATAGAGGCTATAGGATTGGGTGCATGCTCTTGCGCCTTTTCCGTCTGCATCATGGCATCACTGAAACCGGCTGTCTGCATCTGCTCGTAACCAAAAAAGATCATAATAATAATAGTGATAGGAATACCGATCATAAAGATATCGGTTATAAAAGAGAGTGTACGGCTCCAGAAACCTGCATACTGCACCTTAGGCTTTTGTGTCGGAGGAGTAATGTTTTTTTTGTGTTTTATGTCTCGCCATCTCATGACGGTATTATAGCACTCTTTACAATTGAGACCTCTAAACAAACCTGACATTCTCAGAGGGTTTTACAGAAGTAAGATTATGCAAAACTTTTCTTGAGTCATAGCCATAGCTAAGATGATAGAAAATTTTGTGTAAAATTGCTTCTGTACAGCCCTCCCGAAGGGCAGAAAGAGAAACAAACTATTCCTGCGTTGAAAGCATTTGAAGCTACTAGTAGCTCCTACATACGTTCGCCTTGTACTAGTACATTTCTCTTTCTGCTGAGAACGTCAGGTTTGTTTAGAGGTCTCAATGAAAAACTTGGTTAACGGGTGGTAAATGTTTACAATTGGTTAGTGTGGATACCCTATACTTTTACTACCTCAATGATTGAGATTATTGAGTTTTTCATTTTACACACTCCTTAAGTTCAAAGTTTGGCCGGGTTTCTTTCATTTACCCGAGACCAACATCTTCCCCTTTTTTC
>JAUVKK010000284.1 GCA_030596305.1 Helicobacteraceae bacterium
AGTCCAAGTCCCATTCCCTCTATACTGTGGTAGGTACGGTCCCGGGCAAAGGCTTTCAGATAAGCATTAAAATCCTCTTTTAACGGTTCCCCTTTGTTGATCACTTTAATACAGCTATCTTCAAACTTTATAATGATGGGCAGGACCTCCGCGTACTTTATACCATTGTCTATCAGGTTTTTCAGGGCATAGGCAAAAAGATTAAAGTCGACAAATACCTTTTCATGCTGCAGATAGTTTTTACACTGGTCTTCATTGATGCCCAACATATCATACCCCTGTTCAACAATGTCGATCAAGGCATACTCTTTTGGCTGAAGCTGAAGACTTTTAGCCGTCAAGGACTCCACCTGGGCAAGATCGTTCAGGTGGGTCTGCATCTGTTCAAACAGCTCATTGAGTTCAGCTTTCTCTTGTGTATCAACATCTAAAAGCACCGTCATCAACTTGCCCTTAGTGATCGGTGTTTTAAGTTCATGCATGACATTTCGCATAAAAAGAGAACGGCTCTTTTCCAGGGCATTGACCTTCTGTACAGAGTCATGAAAGGCATTGGCGACCAGTGCGACTTCATCATCGCCATCTACCCTTGTATCAATATCTTTTTCACCCATAGAAAACTTTTTGATCTGTTGATGAAGGCGTTTGAGCGGTTTTACCCCCATTGTCATGTAGCGATACAAGACGATCAGCAGCAGTAATATAAAAATGGCCGTAGCGCCGATATAAAGTTTAAAGGGGGTCATCGGAACATCGGAACGGTAGTAGTACATGTCATGCATCTTGTACGCATAATAGTAGTGGTCTTTATAGGCAAAGATCTCTATCTTGCCCGACTGCAAGGTACGACGCAGCAGTTCATCTTCAATAAGGGGCACACCGAATTCACGAACATTTTTAATATCTACACCTGTCACCGGGGTCAGTTGATGTTTGTGAAGATACTTACTGAAGTCTTCCGGTGTCGGATGTTCCATAAAAAGAATGTCATATAACATCACCGCACGATGGACTTCATTGTTTTTGTCATTATAGATGGCAACATTGATCGCCAAGATGGTAGCAATGACCAGTAAAACCGCCGCTATAAGCCCAACAATACGGGTCGCAGAAATAATAGAATAACTTTTAATGTTCAACAAAACGGTACCCCACTCCGCGCACGGTCTGTATGTACTGGTCTAACGGTTCAGAGCCGATCTTCTTGCGTAGACGCCCCACCAGGATGTTAATACTCTCTATACCGCTTTCGAAACGATGTGTCTCCATAGAGTTCGCAATATCAACACGGGAGATGGTACGGTTGGGATTTTTGATCATAAGACGGAGTATTTCAAACTCTGCCAAAGTCAGATCAAGCAGTTTACTCTCTTTAAAGATCTGCGTCGCACTGTCATCAACATGAAAAAGCCCCTCTTCTTCAACAGCTGTAACGCTATGAGAGCGCTTCATGACCGTTTTGATCCTAGCGAGAAGTTCTCTTGGGTCATACGGTTTAGGCAGATAATCGTCTGCTCCGTTTTCCAGGCCTTGCAGTTTGTCATCAATATCACTGCGAGCAGAGGAGATGATGATATAAACATCTGTCATCTTACGGATCTTTTTGCACAGTTCCAGTCCATCCATCTCAGGAAGAGAGAGGTCCAAAATAATCAAGTCAAACGTGTTAACGGCAAGAGAGGCTAAAGCCTGAGAGGGA
>JAUVKK010000242.1 GCA_030596305.1 Helicobacteraceae bacterium
TTACGGGAAAAACTGATATCGTATTTTATGAGGCCCAGATCAAGCTGGAGGGTGTTGGTGGCAGAGGAGCAGAGATCATGAACGATGCGCTTGCCGAGATCGACAGTTTTGGTGCCAATGTTGACGTTGAGGGTGACTGGAAACATCCATCTGTTCATGTCAGTTCAGACATTGACAAGATACTCTCAAAGGCCTTTAAAAAAGTGATGGCAAAGGAGATCGTCAAATACAAAAAAGAGCTGGAACAGCTTCTGAATGAGAAGGCTAAAGAGCAGTTGGCGAAGCTCTCGGAGAAGACAGGCGGTCTAGTCGATACCGGAAAACTGCTGGATGAGCAGAGCCTTTCGCTGGATGCTCTTGAGAAGAAGGCTAAAGCGTTGGTAAGCAGTGCTAATACTAAGAAGGTTGCTAAAGATAAGGCGAAGGACTATTTGAAAGATAAAAAGACGCAGGATAAACTCAAAAAGCTGTTCAAGTTCTAGGATTTGAACTTGAGGGAGTAAGTCCAATTTTGACTACTGTTTAATAACAAACTTAATTGACTTCTCTTTTTCCTTTTTTCTCTGCAAAAAACGAAACCACACAGCACTAAAGTGCCGTACAGGACGGAACTAAATTTCGCATCGTAAAAAGCTCTCGTGATGGCTTCGAGGTCGGTGGCTACCGACTACCTTCCTTTCAGTCGTTCATTCCCTAAAAACGACTAACTCCCTACTATTGAAAGTCTACGGCGTTGATGCTCCGCATAACAACTCTGTTTCCAACCCTATAAAAGCCAAGCAGTTGGCTTCTACTTAACGGGTTTCATCTTAACGGTCACTCTCTCTTTACAGTCAGCTCTGTAGATGCCACGAAAAGGGCAAGCGGTAATGCATTAATTAACGTTAAAACTTTGTTTTAATCCCTATTCAAAGATCATAGAAGTTGAAACAGTTAGTGTCGTAAAATAGTTTAATACGGAACTTCTATAAAGCTGGCAGTTTATATTTCTACGTAAAGACAAATATTGGCGTCTAACCGCCAATTAGCCCGGAAGCCAGAACACTACAACCTACCAATATTATATAGGAGAGGGCATTACCCTTCTTCTTTTTCATTAGGATATCTCTTTATATAGTTGACTTAATGTCAGGTATTTAGAGAGTAAAGTTCTATATAGATTGTAAGAAGAGAAAGTGACATACTAGTGATAAGAAGTAATTAAAGAAGTTTGATATTTAAAGTAGACGGGATAAAGTTATAAGTAAATGAAGTGGAGGGAAAAGCTTACGCTTTGTAGTACCCTTTTACGCCATCCATAGTCCGACCCATATTAAGAAGCACCATATCAGCCACAACAAGTGCCGCCATCGCCTCAGCCACAACAGAACCGCGAATAGCTACACAAGGATCATGTCGTCCTTTGAGTGCAAAGTCTACCTCTTCGTCGTGTGTAGTAGTTGTGTGCTGCTCTATAAAGATAGAAGGCGTTGGTTTAAAGTAGACGTTGACACGTACCTCCTCACCGTTACTGATACCGCCTAAGATACCACCGGCATGGTTAGATTCAAAACCGCTGTTGCGGATAGGATCATTGTTGGTAGAACCGAAGGCTTTGGCACTCTCTGCTCCATCACCGATCTCGACCGCTTTGACAGCATTGATGCCCATCATCGCTTCAGCAAGGACCCCGTCGAGTTTGTAGTAAAGAGGCTCACCCAGACCGATAGGCAGATTACTCATCTTGATCTGGGCAACACCGCCGACAGAGTCGTGACGGTTTTTGGCTTCCAAAATAGCATCTTTTTGTGCTTGTTCTACACCTTTGTCCAGTGCATATATCTCACTGTCTGCAACATAGCTGTAGTCAAGATTTTCTGCTTGTATACCTGCGATCTCGGTAATACCGCTCTCAACAGTGATACCAAGCTCGTTTAACATCATCTTTGCAACTGCACCGGCAGCCACACGTGCTGCCGTTTCACGTGCAGATGAACGTCCACCGCCACGGTAGTCGCGGATACCGTATTTATGCCAGTAGGTAAAGTCGGCATGACCCGGGCGGAAGGTGTCTTTGATGTTGGTGTAATCTTTAGACTTCTGGTTGGTGTTGTAGATGACCATAGCAATAGGGGTACCGGTGCTAAGACCTTCGAAAATACCGCTTAAGATCTCTACCTTGTCAGCCTCTTTACGGGCAGTAGCGTATTCATTTTGACCGGGCTTGCGGCGGTCGAGCTGTGCTTGGATATACTCTTCATCAATAGTCAGTCCTGCCGGTACACCATCGATCAGACAGCCGATTGCCTTGCCGTGTGATTCACCAAATGTTGAGAAACTGAAGCGGATTCCGAAACGGTTCATAAGTCACCCTTGTTCAATAG
>JAUVKK010000224.1 GCA_030596305.1 Helicobacteraceae bacterium
CCCTCTGGGAAGATAAAGACATTTGTCCCTTTCTGCAGTGCCTTAGTCAGTCGATTAAAGACAGTGATCGCAGCGTTTGGATTGAGTTTTTCCATGTAGTGCACACCAACCAAGCGAGGAGTTTTCATAAATATAGGAAGATCGCTGATGGGATGGTTCGAGATAGTTACAAAGTTCTCTATCATAGAGCCTAACAGAACGAAATCTATAGATGATTGGTGTGATGAGACATAGATAGCAGGCTTCAGCGTATTAAGGTTTTGCGGATTGTGAATTGTGATCTCACCCATAACCGGGGACATCTTAAGAAAAATACGCCAAAAAAAGCGAACCACAACTTGGAAAGACCAACGGGGATCACCACCAAAGATCCAAACTGGTATTGTAAATATTCCAGCGATCAAGAGTGCCAAGAGCATCAAAAAGATAAAAAGTCCGTAGATATACGCACTTAGAAGTTTACTTGACACCGCGAACCTTTCCGTAAATTATCTGCAGTGCTAACGCACCGCCAAAAAGCAGGTACCAACCTACTGTTGTATAGAGTGCCCAGATCTTCATCGAAGCAAAAAGTACCGCTACCTGCAATACTAAATTAATCGATGTAATGATCAACCAGTAGAGATGAGAACTGTCAATGAGAGCCAGTTTCTCTTCGCTCCAGACCATCTTGGGCGTCTTTTGCACCATTGTAGCCAAAAAGGGTCTCTTGAAGAGTACAGCCTCTGCAAACTTAACAAAGAATAGTGAAGTGATCAAAACAGGTAATATCTTAAAAACTAGCGTCGAATCCAAAAACCAGACTAAAAAGCCGACAGTTGTTGCCGCTAAGGGGACTAAAACATTTTTAAAATGGTTTTTTATAAGTTCGTAGAGTGTCCAAGGAGCTGCGAGAGAAAAAAGTGCGATACCCACGATTTCGGGCTCAAAAAAGCGTAGACCTACTACTATGAAAAGAACATAGAGTAGAGTCAGTAACATTACGCTCTTGTCATAATAAGTGCAACAAACTCGTCGATAGTACGAATTTTCTGTGCATCTTCTGCTTTTAGGTCAATGTTGAGTTTTTTATCCATCATAACAATAAGGTCGATCGCATCTAGTGAGTCCATATCCAGGTCTTCAAAAAAGTTTGCACCCTCTACGATCTCATCTTCTTCGACTTCAAATTCTTCGATCAAAACTTCTTTTAGTGTGGCTCTTACCAACTCTTCGGTCATTACTATCCCTCTATTTTTTTAAAGATAAGTGAGGTGTTAATCCCACCAAATGCAAAATTGTTATTCATAACTATATCATGATTACCATAACGGTGTTCAAACAGGTAGTCAAGCGGTGCACAGGTCTCATCGACTTTTACCAGGTTTTTGTTAGCCGGCAGCAACCCTGTTTTAAGACTGATCAATCCGATGATCGACTCAACAACACCACAACCACCCAGGATGTGACCCATATAGCCCTTTGTAGAACTAATCGGTGTCTTGTCACCAAAGACAGCATATGAGGCATGCGACTCAGCGATGTCACCCTTAGGTGTTGATGTTGCGTGGGCATTGATGTAGCCCACTTTGTCCGGTGTAATATTGGCATCGTCAAGTGCCAGACGCATCACCTGCTCCATCCCCTCAGAAGATGGTGTCGTGATATGTTCCCCGTCACACGATGTCGCATAACCGATGATCTCACCATAGATCTTCGCACCACGCGCTTTAGCTGCTTCATACTCTTCAAGAACCAGTGTTCCTGCACCTTCAGCTGTCACCAATCCGTCACGTTCCGTATCAAATGGACGTGGTGTCTGGTCTGGTGTGTCGTTGTAACGCGTTGATGTTGCTGCCATGATCTCAAAGATACCTGCATTATAAGCATGTGCCTCTTCTGAACCACCAACAAACATCATGTCGCTCATACCGTATTTGATGCTCTCATACCCTATACCAATCGCCATTGAAGACGAAGTACAAGCTGAACAGGCAGGAATATTACGTCCGCGGATCTTGAACATCGCTGCGATGTTAGCCGCAACTGTGTGACTCATAAACTTTAAAAAACTCATCGAGTTTTGACCGATAAAGGTCTTCTCTTGAGCAATAGTACCGATAGAGTCAAAAAGTGCCTCATCCGAACCCATCGTCGAACCAAAAGAGATGCCCGTACGTGGGTTTGAGATCTGCTCTTCACTCAGACCGGCGTCAGCGACAGCATCTTGCATCGTCTTGGCTGCCATGATCGCAACACGACCCATAGAACGACGGCTTTTACGTGGAATAACTTTATAGTCATCCCACTGAACAAGACCGCAAACACGTGTATTAAAATCTTTATACTCTGACCACGACTCTACATGGACAACGCCGCTTCTAGAAGATTCTAAACCCTCTTGAAGCGCCTGCATATCATTACCAAGTGGTGAAAGGACACCTACACCTGTAATTACGACACGACGAGTATTCATAATCTACCTCACCATTCCACCGCTGATGTTGATCGTCTCAGCAGTAATATAAGTCGCTTTGTCAGCCAAAAAGAAGACCACTTCTGCAACTTCTTCAGGCTTGCCGATACGGCGAAGTGGAATGCTCTTTTTCATCTCTTTAAGCGGC
>JAUVKK010000272.1 GCA_030596305.1 Helicobacteraceae bacterium
CATACACGTTATGTCCACTCTAAAGAGATCTTTATGTCGATACAGGTCGACGCTGCCATCAACCCGGGAAGCAGCGGTGGCCCTGCTATCAGTGAGGGCAAGATCGTGGGTGTAGTTATGCAGCAGATGCCAAAAGCACAGAGCATAGGTTACTTGGTCCCTGTTGCGGTTGTGAAACACTTCTTGGATGATGTCAAAGATGGCCATTATGACGGCTTCCCCCATCTTGGCGTAACAACAGAGATGATGCAGAGCAGTGCACTTCGAAGTGTTCATAAGATGGATGATAAAACAACGGGTGTCTTAGTCATCGACATGTCAGAGCGTTCACCGGCATTTGGCCGCTTGAAAAAAGGCGATGTCCTTATTAGTATTGATGGTAACAAAATTGAAAATGATGGTACCGTAGAGTTCAGACACCATCAGTTCACCTCTTACAAATACTACATTGACCAGAAACAGGTTGGCGACACACTTACACTCGGTTTTCTTCGTGATGGAAAGAGAAGCGAAGTAAGAATTGCTCTAAAGCATGTTGCAGATGACCATCTCTTGGTCAACACTGTTGCCTATGATGTTGAACCTAAATATTATATTTATGGTGGTTATGTCTTTAGCCCATTGACGCGTAATCGTTTGATGCGCACTAATGCTTCTTTGCCGGAACTAAGAGAACTGGCCACAGAATGGGCGACGGATGAGAGAGAAGAGGTCGTCATTTTGCTTAAGGTACTTCCTGCTGATATTAATAGGGGTGATCACACTTTTTCTCTCTGGACAGTAGACAAAGTGAATTCCAGAAAGTATAAAGACTTTACAGAGTTTATTCAGATCATTAATGATTTTAAGGGTGAGTTCTTGATACTTGAAGATTCAGAAGGTGTCATGATCGCTATAGACAGGAAAAAAGCTGAAGCAGTTAAAGAGACTATTTTGAAGAGATATAGCATTAAAAGCAGTCAAAGACTATAAACGTGATAGAGCTTTAGAATGAGGAAAAAAGTTACTCCCCCTCCTGCGTCACAAAGTGGCAATCAGTGCTGGAGTAAGGGCACTTCTTGGTAATACTCATTGTAAACTTCTCTTCTTTGATACCCTCTCTTTTGCGCTCTATGTGACGCATCGCTGCTCGAAACGCCGTTAGTACCATGTTGGCACTGTCTTGTTGTTCGGTAGAGATCTGCTTGACCTGTTCGCCTTCAGGTTTACTCGTATCAACCTCAGGTGCTTCTACGTTTGCATAGGCCTCATCAAGACCTTTTTCGAGCTGTTCGACTTCTGTAAGCGCGTTGCTGATCTTGTCGCCCTTGAGCATCTCTGTCAGCATCGAACCTAGAACAACCGCATCCTGTGAACCATTGGTCGCAAAGTTTATCTCATTAATATACGCATCATCGGCTTTGATATAGATGATCACATACGATTGGGTAGCATTGTCAACACCGACACCGACACCATCAGCATCTATGAGTACCCCATAATTTTTGGGTTCTATAATGTGTGAAGCAACTTCCTCACTATAATCCTCTTCTTCAGCCATTGTTATCCTTTAAGATATCTATTCTCTATTCTTGAGATACTTTTTATGTGTTAAGCGATGATCTCTTCAATATCTTGTGCCAGTATGACCCCTTCATTGCGATAGATCATCTCATTGGCATTTTTGTAAATGACCATTGTTGGTAATTGGTAGACGTCGTAACGGTTAGTAAGGTCGGGGGATTCATCTGTATCTATCATTAGAACAGAGACATTTTCGTTGTCATCATCGACATCTTCTAGCTCACACTCCAGCGCGTGGCAAGACTCGCACCACTCAGAACCAAATTTTAAGATCACGGTCTGTTTTTTTGCAAACTCTTCATTGAGTATTGCTGTAAAGTTAGTTTCATCTACTTCTATAAATGCCATTATTTTGCTTCCTTCTGTTCTTTTAGTCCTAACTTTGTCAGGCA
>JAUVKK010000075.1 GCA_030596305.1 Helicobacteraceae bacterium
TTACATTGCGCAGCTCTCACGCAAAAACATGGAAGCAGGCTTTGAGGAGAGCATCACCTCCATAGCCCAGCAGACGACCCACCTTGCAACTGCGGCCAAAGCCATCAAAGACATGCTCTACGACATCGAACTGCTCTACAACGCTGAGAGTATTGAGGAGAGAGAGTTTTTGCGCAACCTCCGTTATCAGATCCTGAATAGTGTCATACTCTTTGAAAAACGGCGTAATAACGAAGATGAGACAATGGATGCGATGGAAGATGCCTACAAACAGATCGCAGATTCCAACAAAAACAACATGACCCTGATCCATGATATTGTAAACAACCATGCCATCCCATCAGAGATGACCACCATTGCCGTAAATGATCTGCATCTCAGTAAGAGTTTCACCAAGTCTCTACGTAACGTCTTGCGTCTGCAAGCAGAACTTCCATTGGAAAACGGAGAAGGCGTTGTTATAGAAGAGACAGAAACAGTGGAAAAACAAGAAAACCCTAAAAGCTAAGAAGTTATATCCTCAGCAAACAGTACCTGTAAAAAAGCCTTTCCTACAGTTTTCTAATATGTATAGGAAGAATTATTACAATTGCTTATTTTTTATGCAAAATATCTATTTACATTCCTTCTTATTTAGATAATATTATTTAATTAATTCTAATTCTATACAATCACTAATGTATAAATGAAAGAATTACAACTATCACAAGGAAAAAAATGAGCCTATCACAACAGACTATCGACATCGTAAAAGCAACTGCAACACCTATAGCTATCAACAGCGAAGCTATCACTACACGTATGTATGAGATCCTTTTTGCAAACTACCCGGAGACTGAAATACTTTTTCAAAATGCATCTCCTGACCAACACAAAAAACTGGCAGGTGCTGTTGCAGCATACGCCGCAAACATCGACAACCTTGATGTTCTCTCAAAAGCAGTAGAGAACATGGCTCAAAAACACGTTAACACTATGGTCAGACCGGAGCACTACCCGATGGTCGGTGTTTCACTGCTTGAAGCGGTTAAAGACGTTCTTGGTGACGCGGCGACTAACAGCGTCATCGAAGCTTGGAAAGAGGCGTACTTCTTCCTGGCAGACATTCTAATTGCTCATGAAAAAGAGCTTTATGCAGAACGTCAAAAAGAGACTGCTTCAGTCTAATCTCCTTCTTACTCTTTATGCTTTTGCATAGGGAGTCTCTCTTTATATTTATCTAACATTTAATTACTATATCAATCCTGTGACTCTATTCCTCTGTTTCCAAAAAGTGACACTTTAGTAATAGTCCTGATATTCTCACTCTTTATAATTTCTCATCTTATTTGTAATGGAGACGACTATGAAAGACAATGTTTTTATGATTCACTCATTAGACAACGGCTGGGACTGGCCAGATATGTATAGTGAACATGATATAGAGTCATACTGCCTTGAAGAGTTGGAAGTCCCCCAAGAGCACATCGACGAAGTGGAGTGTTATAACAATGCATTTCAACTGACGCTCAAACGACAACGAAGCTACCATAACGACGATTGGTACGTCAACCTGCTGCGCAGCGCATAAAAAAAGGAAAATACATAATGAAAATGAGTGTAAAAGAGTATGCCCAACTAATTGGTAAAAACGAGAAAACAGTTTACAAGATGATAAAAGACGAGGTGATCGTCACACACAAAGAGAATGGTAAACATCGTATTAAGATCGACAAAAATCTGCTAAAAGTCATAGAAAAAGCAGAGCAGGCATTCCAAGAGGCCAAAGCCATTTTAGTCAACATCGAGAAAGCGTCTGAGCAGATTAAAAAGCCGACTAAAGCAGTTTCTAAAAGTGTTAAAACTATGGCGAAAAAAAGTACCCCTAAGAAAAAAGTAGTTAAAAAGAGTGCAAAGTCGATCGTAAAACCATTGAAGAGAAGTGTTAAAAAGCCACTAAAGTTTCTCAAGAAAAGTACAAAAAAGCAACCACTAAAAAAGCAATAAGCAGAGCACCTAAAAAACGTTGACTTCCTGACGGAGCTGTAACTGTATTAACAGATGCAGTTACGTCCACATCTTTTAGCGTCATACAGTTTTTTGTCAGCTTCATGATGGAGAGCATCAAGGGTGTCGATCCCTTTACCTATCTCTGCCACTCCGATACTCAGTGTAATGTCCAGCATGATTTCATTATAGGTAAAGGCATGCTCCTCAATAGTGTTACAGATGTTTTGCGCAACAACTCTAGCATCATCTATTGAGACCCCATAAAGCAAAAGTGCAAACTCTTCACCGCCAATACGCGCAAAGGTGTCACTGCTTCTGGTCATACCCTGGATCTCTTGTGCCAAATCGACTAAAACAGTATCTCCCGCTTGGTGTCCATAGGTATCGTTGAGCATTTTAAAATGGTCAATGTCCAACATCAACAGGGACACGGTCTTCTCCTCTCGCCTTGAAAGGTCGATCATACGTTCTGCTGTCTCAAAAAAGTGGCGTCGGTTATAGACCTCAGTCAGACCATCAGTAATAGAGCGTTTGTGCAGCTCCCCGACACTGCCGGCCAAGGCTTCATGATCTTCTATGTGACTCACAAGGTTTCTGTTGATGGACTTTGCAAGCATTATGATAGAAGGAACAAAGACAATAGCAAGCAGTAAAACAGCTTGGTGTGTAGTGTCTGAATACTGTGAAAACAGAAAGAGCTGAGGAAGAAGCATCAGTAAAAAGTAGACAATATAACCATATAAGATCGATGCAAGCGACATAGCTCCCGCTGTGATCAACCCCATAATAAGAACAAATGAGATAAATTCATAAGGCGCAGCGGCATAAAAAACACCAACAAAAGCACCAATGTTCCAGACAAAGGCTGAGTAGATCATAATCCCAAAAAAGGCTTTGACATGGAGTCTTGTTTTCTCACTGTTCTCTTGTTCTATGTAGCTAGAAAGCGACTTTGCATTGTAATAGCGGAGGTAGATAAAGATACTCTGCAGTATGGCCCATACAATCAAAAGTCCATTCGGAACATGATCTTTAAAGATGAAAAGAAAGATCACACTCAACGCGATCAAGCCAACAATAGTCCTAGGTGTCTCGTTCACCATACGTTCTACAAGTTTGGGGTGATACGTAAAAACCATGACTTCCTCAAATTTGTATGTAAATAATGGGAATTTTATCACAATAAAGCATAAATACTAGTAGTAAGTAGCAATATTCTCCTATACATCAGCCTTCTATATCTTTATGCACCGTAGAAACATGAAAGGTAAATTTTCATTATTACTAAATATCTCTTTTTCAGGTATCATTTTTATATGAACAAAATAAACTCTCTTGTAAAAAGCAATACCTAGCCATGTTCAAAAAAAGCTTGGTGGTCATCTTTGTCATATTCTGGCTTGCACTGGCCATCAACCCTGTCAACTTTGGTATATGGGCACTGGAAAACATACTGGTCGTCACTGTGTTCCCTGTAGTGCTTTGGCTCGACAAAAAGTACAACTTTAACAACCTCACCTATCTCAGCCTGACAGCCTTTGTCATCTTGCATCTCTTTGGCGCACACATGACCTACGCTAACATGACGTACTTTGTCTGGTATTCAGACTGGTTCAATTGGGATCGAAACTACTACGACCAGTTCATCCATTTTCTCTTCGGTCTAATGGTATTCGTGCCATTTTTTGAAGTGTTTTATCATCAGGGTATCTCCAAAAGACTAAGCTACCTCATCGCATTTTTATTCATCACCGGTGTCGGTGCCTGGTATGAGATCTTAGAGTGGCTCACTATGATAGTGTTTTGTGAGAAATCGCTCGAAGCCTGTGCAGAAGCTATCACCCAAGGCGACATCTGGGATGCACAAAAGGATGTTGCCTATGCCATTATTGGTTCGCTCATTGCTATGCTGTTACACAGTATATGGGGTAAAAAAAAGAGTGCCCACCTTTAATAAAACATCACCCTATCGTTACTACAATCAATGAACGACCAGAGAGCTTCATACACTTCTCCTTTAACTATTAATACGATATAGTTTTTCATATTGATCAACAAGGGTATGGAAAATGATATCGACTGCCGACACTGCAAACAGTATGCAGGATTACGACAACAAAATGGTTGAGGCTTTTATAGACAAGCCGGAGAAATTAGCTTGGTACAAAAACGCATTTGAGCGCTACAGCGTCAACGGCGAAGCCAAGATGACTTGGGTCTGGAGCTGGTGGGCTTTTTTCGGCGGTCTCTTTTATCTGCTCTACCGAAAAGCGTATATGCCCGCAATTTGGCTTTTGGTTCTCTTCATCGTTGCATCTTTCATACCATTTGCCGGATTCGTTCTTTGGATCTTGACAGGTGGGTTTGCACCCTACTTTGTGTACAAAACATACCTGGAGAGAAAGGCTGAAATAGAATCAGCAATCCAAGACGAACCCAAACGCATCGAAACTATGCGCACATTAGGCGGTTTCAATGACTGGGCTATCTGGCTGGCTGTTTTAATACATCTCTTCATTTGGATTTTTGTCTTCGTTATGCTCTCCACCCTAATGCCTGCTCTGTCTCAGCAATAACCCCGAGGCCAAACGGCCTCTATACAAATAGCACAACACACCCTTTCCTCACAAGAGATAATTTATCTACAAACGACATAAAGCGCACATAAACAAAGAACTCAACCAGACTGCTACTCACGTTTGCAATAGGGCACCTCTAAAAACCCTGGTTATCCTCAGCATAAGAGAGGTATTCACAATCAAGGCGACCTTTTGAAGCCCTAGCCATAGCTAAGGCGAGAAAGGGCAACGCCGAGTGTGGATACCTCTCTTTTGCCCGAAGGGAGGGTCAAAGAGAGCAAACTCATAAAGAATTTTTCATCGCCGTAGCTATGGCTATGACTCAAAAAAAGTTCTTTACGATTTCATCTCTCTTTGTTCCCTCTGAGGATAATCAGGGTGTTTAGAGATGTCCAATATAGAGTTATGTTAAGATGTAGGTATTAGTGCCTATGAATTTATGCGCGAGGAGTGTGAATGAGACTCAGCAGTAAAAATATTGTAAGTTCATTTCTTATTCGAGCTCTTTTTGCGATGATCTTCATCAGTCTTCTCAGCTCCGTCTCTATCTACTATTTTCAACAATACAATTTTTACACTTCATTAGCTGATGAGATCAAAGAGCATGTAGATGAGGGGCTTGAAAAGTATGACCAAAATCTAAAACTTTCATCTAAAAAAGTCCTGAAAGAAGATGTTCAGGCATTGATGCAAGAGCTTGACTTTGTGAGAGTAGAGGTTTATGACAACCAAAAAGAGGAGCTGTTCACATTCTTCCATGAGGGGAAACAGTTTGATAAAAAGCTAAGACTTATCAACGAAAACTATGCATTCATCGCACATGATTTTCCGACATCTGAAAAGATGAACTACAACTTTTTTGAACTGCCTGACAAGCAGTACTTTTTACAGATCTTCTACCCCATATACAAGTCAGGCCAACTCCTGGGTTACATCGAGGGCATATCTTACGTA
>JAUVKK010000153.1 GCA_030596305.1 Helicobacteraceae bacterium
AAAAAGGAAAGAGTGTAGTCAAGGATATTGTTTAATTAATAAAAGTTTGACAAGACTGACAATCTTGTAGATTCCGGATCAAGTCCGGAATCTACAAGATAAATCGAACATCAAGAATCTAAAATCGTACCGGAGGTACACAATGGAAATACTATTAGAAGAGTTTTATAGACAAGACCTGCATACACCTCAGTATATAGAGAGACGTTACTTTCTGGATGAGAACTCTTACCAAGTCAATGGCATCAGCCAGTCCGGGAAATCAGCCCTCATCAAACACACCCTCCTTGGCTACAAAAAAAGCAGTTACCTATATATAGATTGCAGTGACCTGAGAATAGACGTTCCTTCTCTCAATGAGACACTCACCCGTTTCTGCAACCAAAATGACATAACAGCAGTCGCTTTAGATAACTACAGAGGAGAGATAGCCCTGCCAAAAGTCAAACAGCTCATTATCGCCAGTGTAGACCATTATGACTACAGTGAGCTTACAACCATCAAACTCTACCCCTTGGACTTCGAAGGATTCCTCGCCTTTGAGCCGCGCTATGATGAGAGCGCCTTAAACCACTTCTTTCAGCTCGGTGGGTTTCCCGCCATGCACAGAGTCCCATCCGAAGAGCGTGTCCGACATATACAGCGCAGCCTAAAAAACACACTTACCGAAATAGGTTTCGACATAATGCTACTCTCTACCAACCTTATAACGCAGAAGATCTCTGCTTACATGTTATATGAACGTCTCAAGTCAACCCGCAAGATCTCTAAAGACATGCTTTATAAAAACTTCGAAATCTTAGTCACTCAAGGGTACCTCCACCAACTCGAAAAGATTAACCATCCACGCGCAGCTAAAAAGCTCTATCTATGTGATACTTCTGTTAAAAATGCCCTCTCTACACAAAAGCACTTCGGGCGCCTCTTTGAGAACATGGTCTATCTTGAGATGATTAAAAAGGAGTTTACACTCTTTTATGACGAGGAGATCGACTTCTATATCCCAGACCAGAACCGTATTGTCCTCTGTATGCCCTTTGGAAATCAGGAAGCCCTCTTTAAAAAGATAGAGAAGATCGAAGGCTTTATCATCACACACGGCATCTCTAAAGTCGAGGTCGTTACCATGACCAACGAGTCAAGCCTACAGCACCCTTTTGTTCCTATTGAGATGATCCCCTTCAGTGTCTGGGCCTTGACTGAAGGTGAAGAAGAAGCAGAGAGTGATGATCTTCTACCCAAAGGTATCTCCTTTGATCAGTTTCTAGAATAGCTTTAAGTTCATCACAATTTTATCACCTTCTGAAGCCTCTTTTTCACAAGATGAAAGAAATACTTATACTTAAATAAAGTTACCGTAGAATAGAGATACTTATATATACGATTAAGTAAAGAAATATCAGAAGGTTGGCTGTGGAAAAGCTCTTAGCATTGTTAGCGCTTGCTCCACTGCCTTACAGTGATGAGATCAAAGCCAAACTACTTCATCTTCTCTACTCAAACTTTTTAAAAGCTTCAGCCGTTATCATCGCGGTCTCGAGCTTTATGACCTTCACCCTATGGTCAACAGTCGATCATACAACCTTGCTTGTCTGGTATATTGCACTGATTCTCATCACCCTGTTTCGTATTGTCGATGCTCTGAGCTATGTTAAAAAGAGCGATCAATACGAATACAGCTATTGGCAGCAGCATTTTACAATAGGCGTAATTGTATCCGCACTGCTTTGGGCTGCTGTTCCGCTCCTGTTTTACAATGCAACAGATCATCAGACAAACTTCTTTATCGCCTTTGTCATCCTTGGTATGACAGCAGGTGCCAGTACAACACTTGCAGCCAATCTACAGCTAATGCATATCTATCTCTATCTACTTTTACTTCCCCTGCTTTACAGCTTTTTACAATTTGACGGTGTATCCTACACTGCCTCAGCCATGATGACGATCTTGTTTATACCTATTGTCAGTGTGACTGCGCGACAGTTTCATACCACCTTGGTTGAGACGTACCATACACTTGAACTTTACAAGGAGACCAAAGAGGCCCTGACAGCTAATGAAAAACGCCTCAGCATGATGTTTGAACAGGCGCCTATCGGTATCTTCTATTACGATGATGACTTGAAAATCATCGAGTGCAATGAAGCACTGACAAAGATCCTTCATACACCCAAAAAGAAACTTATCGGCTTAAACCTGAACAACCTGCCCGACCCTCGACCATTAGAGAGTATGCACCAATTCCTTCATGGTGTAAGTACAGCTGTTTATGAAGGTCCGTACACCTCCGCCTTCTCCAAACTTGACCTCTCTGTCAAGATCCAGATGACCCCACTCATCGATGCCAATGGCAATTCACAGGGTGGGCTCTGTATGTTTGAAGATAAGACCAAAGAGCATACCGCACTCCAAGAGGCTGAGTTTCTCTCACTCCATGATCACTTGACAGGACTGCCCAACCGAAAACTGCTCAAAGAGCATATGAAACAGACCCTTGTCGAACAAGAGCGTCATCACGCTTATTCGGCCCTCCTCTTTTTAGACCTGGATCACTTTAAGCAGATCAATGACTCTTTAGGGCACGATATTGGTGACAAGATCCTGATCGAAACTGCCCAGAGGCTGTCACAGACCCTGCGAAAAAGTGACACCCTCAGCCGCCTTGGCGGCGATGAGTTTGTCATCTTGCTCCCGCAACTCTCAAAAAATGAAGACGAAGCCATTCGACACGCTTACGACGTCGCTCAAAAGATCCATGATATTATGAGTGAAGCTTTTACTATCGAGAAACAGCTGCTCTTCAGTTCTGTCAGCATCGGGATCTCTCTTTTCAACGCCGAACTGGATGAAAGTGATGAGATCCTCCGCCGTGCAGACATGGCGATGTACCAGTCAAAAGCCGAAGGACGCAAACGTACAAGTTTTTATGATAAAAAGATGGACCAGGAGATGCAGCACTACATCGAGATGAAGAAGAACCTGCGTCACGCTATAGAGCGCAATGCGTTCTCACTGCACTTTCAACCTATCTTGACCATCGACTCCAAAAAGGTCATTGCCGCAGAGGCACTGTTACGCTGGGAACATGATGGTAAGTTTATCTCAACAGCTGACTTTATCAGGATTGCCGAAGAGTCTTCTCTTATTACCGATATCGGTCACTGGGTCATCGATCAGACCTGTCAACAGATCCAGAGCTGGAGAGAAGCTGAGCAATTCTCACTGGACTATGTCACGATAAACATCAGCGCCAGACAACTACTTGAAGAGGGCTTTTGCGACTTTCTTTTACAAACAGTAGCGCAATACTGTCTGGACTATAGAGTGTTAAAGCTAGAGATTACAGAAACTGCTCTCATCACCAATTTTGACAAGGCAAAACAGGTCATTGACAGACTCAATGCAATCGGCATAGACTTTATTATTGATGACTTTGGTACCGGCTACTCCTCACTCTCATACCTCAAGGCCTTTCCGTTCTCAGCACTCAAGATCGACAGATCCTTTGTCAAAGACATCTTGACCGATCCCGAAGATGAAAAGCTAATCCGCGCCATCATCCACACCGCAAAACAGTTTGACTACCAGATCATTGCCGAAGGTATCGAAGAAGAGGCACAGAGAGCACTACTCCAGGCGATCCACCCTGAACTCTACTATCAAGG
>JAUVKK010000233.1 GCA_030596305.1 Helicobacteraceae bacterium
TTGGTCAAGGCCGTGAGAAAGTAAAAGAGAAATTCAAAGAGGACCCGGCACTTGCTGCAGAGATCGAAAACAAGGTCAAGCAGGCAATGGGAATCAGTACCATGATGGACATGGATAAACAAGAAGTAGAAGAGGTAGATATATGATATTTATAGACAACGTTAGTGCAATGGAAGTAATGGATTCTCGCGGGAACCCAACAGTTAAAGCAACAGTAACATTGAGTGATGGAACAACAGAGAGTGCTATCGTACCTTCAGGTGCAAGTACTGGAAAACGTGAAGCACTAGAACTTCGTGATGGCGGAACTCGTTACATGGGCAAGGGTGTGCTTAAAGCAGTTGAAAATGTAAACGGTGAGCTTTCTGATGCACTGATCGGTCTAAGCCCGTTCAACCAGGCAGTCGTTGATGCAACGATGAAAGAGGTTGACGGTACTGAAAACTACGGTAACCTGGGTGCTAACGCAGTACTTGGTGTCTCTATGGCAGTTGCTCGTGCAGCAGCAACTTCTCTTAACATGCCTCTTTACCGCTACCTTGGCGGTGCCAATGCGATGGTCATGCCAACACCGATGTTGAACATCATCAACGGTGGTTCACACGCTGACAACTCTGTTGACTTCCAGGAATACATGATCGTACCTATGGGTTTCGAAGATTTTGCAGATGGTCTACGTGCTTCTGCAGAAGTCTATCATACGCTTAAAGGTCTATTGAAAGCGGGTAACCACAACACGGCACTTGGTGACGAAGGTGGTTTCGCACCAGACCTTAGCTCGAATGAAGAGCCGATTCAGATCATTATGCAAGCGATCGAAAAAGCAGGTTACAAAGCGGGTGAGCAGATCGGGATCGCACTAGACGTTGCAGCATCTGAGCTTGTAGCAGATGGTGGTTACCGTCTTGACTCTGAAAACCGCACTGTTTCATCTGAAGAGCTGGTTCAGTACTATGCTGACCTCTGCTCGAAGTATCCTATCGTCTCTATTGAAGATGGTCTTAGTGAAGATGACTGGGATGGATTCAAGCTTATGACTGAGAAATTGGGTGACACGGTTCAAATTGTTGGTGATGATCTATTTGTGACCAATGTAAATATCCTTAATGAAGGTATCCAAAAAGGTATTGCTAACTCTATTCTGATCAAACCAAACCAGATCGGTTCAGTTTCTGAGACAATGTTAACGGTTCGTCTTGCACAGCGTAACGGTTACACTTGTGTTATGAGTCACCGTTCAGGTGAGAGTGAAGATGCCTTTATCGCTGACTTTGCTGTAGCACTTAACTGTGGTCAGATCAAAACAGGTTCGACTGCACGTGGTGAGCGTACAGCTAAGTACAACCGTATCTTGGAGATCGAACAAGAGGTTGCATACGGCGAATACCTGGGTAACGTACTTTTTAAGTAGATGGCCAAACACTGATTTATGTCTGATGAAATAAGCCCTGCCCATAATACAGAACATAAAGAGGAGCTTTATGCCGCTCCGACACAAGGCATTACCGAGAGATATCTCGGTCTTTCCCTTCCTAAGTTTCTACTCTTTCTCTCTATTATCATCGTTTTAGGTCTCTACTTAAATATATTGTTATTTGGTGATAACTCCTTAGAGGTACTGCTGCAGCTTGAAGAGTATGAAGGTTACTTGCAAAACGAGATCAACGGTTATAAATCAGAAAATGCTGCCATACAGAAAGAGTATTTTGAACTCAAAGAGTTGGAACCTGAGAAATAGGTATAATAAATTTACTAACAGGTCAATTCTATAATAGAAGGATAGTAATGCGTCTCTTTTTTGTTTTGTTTCTTACCGTTCCATTGATATTGATTGCCCGTGAAAATCCATTTGTCGAAGCTTCTGAACAGGAGAACACTACTAAAAATGTAGAGGTCTCTGTAGAACCAAAAGTCAGTCCGGCTCCAAAACCAAAGATTCATCCTCAGCGTCCACAAGTAAAATCTGCAGACACTGCAAAAACGCAGAGCAAACCTAAGGTCCATCCGCAACGAAACGCTTATAAAAAAGAGGTAGTGAACTATGCCAAAGCACGTTTTGTATTTAGAGATAACAGTGCCTATATAGAGACAAAAGACAAGATCATAAGACATTTTGCCATCTCTAATCCGCCAAGCATCGTTATCGACTTTAAAGCAGCTTCTGACTTTGCTACTAAACGAAAAGAGCTTACAACCAAACCATTTATCAAGCTTGAGATGGGTGCACATGGCAATCGTTATCGTGTTGTACTTCGTTTGGATAAGGTGCATCAGTATAAACTTGACAAACGGAAGTATGGTCAAGTTGTTATGATCTTGGACTAAGATCTTATAGTTATTTGTCATTCCGGACTTGATCCGGAATCTACACCCGTTTAGCCTTTTAAACTGTTATGCCCAATTAACTTTATTGACTATACTCTTTCCTTTTTGACTCGACAAAAACGAAACCAAAAACCGCTCGTGACGGCTTCACGGTCGGTGGCTACCGAC
>JAUVKK010000206.1 GCA_030596305.1 Helicobacteraceae bacterium
AGAGGTGACACTCCTGGAAAATATTACTTTGTAACCTGATTGTATATTGTTGAAAGATATACAAAAGAGGGACAAAATATTTGTAAGTCTCTTTTTCTAAAAAAGATCGCCCAAGATATTGAGATTATCACTAGACTTCTCAGCTGTATGTACCTCATAATGTGCTTTGTAATGCATATAGTGTTTAGAGTGTTTATGGCCTTCAAGAGCTTCTTCATCAGCCCAAGACTCTAGAACAATAAACTTGTTAGGATTGTTCTCATATTGAAAGATGTCGTATAGTAGACAACCCTGCTCGTTACGAGAAGCATCGATCATAGAGTTCAACAGGGTAGAGAGCTGTTTTACATGACCCTCTTTGGCGACAAATGTAACTTTTTTAGTGATTTTCATAGTGATCCTTTTTATTTCTTGAGTTTGGCTTGTTCGAGTTCCCAATATTCCATGGCAAAGATATCAGACTGTTTTAGACTTTTCCAACCGCCAAGCTGTTCGCCGATCAACATCGCTTTAATAGTGTGGTTAACAATGTCGGAGATGATCTTAGCCTCTTTCTCATCTTTACCAAAGACAATGGCTCCGAAGTCTTTAATGATAGCATAACGAGGTGCAAGGTCCAGACAGATGTGTTCGCTTGCGGCATTGTTTTCAAAGTACTGTTTATATTGATCAATAAACGCTTGAAGAGAGGTATCGATGTCGCCGCCGATGATGGCAGGAAAAGGTTTGATCCGAATAACATGTTCAGGTGTCAACTCACCTTGGGCTAAGATCTCTTCAAGGTGTGGCAATACAGAGAACGTACAGGCTTCAGGGGTGTCAAGAATAACGGTAGTAATAGGGCAGCCGCGAAGTTTAGAGACTTCGTCACTTAAAGCATCGATGTAGTCCTGTCCGACTTTGTGTTTAGTGTCACATCGTGATGGAAGAACGGTATGCTCGGCAATATACTCTTCTGCTTTTGTGACCAGAGCAATGTGCTTTTCATACGATTTCTTGGCATCATCGTCAAAGGTAAATAGGCCATGATTAAGAAGAATGATCCCCTCAAGCGTATTCCAGTCAACACTCTGTGTCTTGGCATAGATCTCTTTGGACAAGATAAAACCGGGCATGACATAGTCAATAAGGAGAACATTGTCACCATAGATCTCTTGCAACTTATCTTTACCGTTAGGTGTGTTAGAGATGGTGACAATAGCATCAGTATGAGTGTGATCAACAAAAGCAAAAGGGACGATGGCGTGTAAGATCGCCTCGATGGATGGATTCGGTGCATCTGGGTTTCTCAGTGCTGCACGCTGCTCTTTGACCATCTGTGAATCGCTTAGTTCGTCGCGAGTCGCCATCTCCTGCAGTACAGCAAGATCAACAGGTGAGAAGCCAGGCTCTTCGATGTCAATAAGGTTCCAGCCGCTCCCTTTTACATAGAGGGTATCACTGTCTTTATACGAGGTGTTTCCTCCACCATGAAGAACCAAATCTTCGGACTGACCGAGGAGCTGAGAGGTGTAGACACGCATCTGCAGCGGTGTTGTGAATGTTGCTGCTTTAACATCATCAAATAGACTTTTCATAAGACTCACTTAACTAATAAAGATAGGCGTATTGTACCAATAATAATATTACTCATTTATGCTAATATTCTTTTACTATTATTATTAAGGAACTATCCATGCCACTATTAGACAGCTTTACCGTAGATCACACAATTATGCCGGCTCCGGCAGTGCGCCGTGCTAAAGGGATGACGACACCCTCTGGTGATAACTTGACAGTGTTTGATCTGCGTTTTTACAAGCCGAACAAAGCAAAGATGACAACAGAGGGTGCGCACACTTTAGAGCACCTTTTTGCAGGTTTTATGCGTGAGCACCTTAACTCAGACACGGTTGAGATCATTGACCTTTCACCGATGGGCTGCCAGACAGGTTTTTATATGAGTCTTATAGGTGAACCTGAAGAAGAGACTGTGGCAAAAGCATGGGAGGCATCGATGAAAGATGTTTTGGATGTTAAAAGCCAAAACGACATTCCTGAACTGAACGTCTATCAGTGCGGTACGTACAAGATGCATTCACTTCAAGATGCTAAGGTGATCGCTAACGATGTTCTAACTGCCGGTATCGGTATCATGGACAACGATGCACTTGCGCTTGACCTTTCAAAAGTGAATTAGGGCTAATCATGTTGATATTATTACCAATGGACAGTGACGATACACAAGAGGGTAAGTTAGTCCCCGTTATGGAGGCGAAAAAATGGGCACTTCTTAATGTAGAAGAGGGACAGATCGTTGAGATCAACTTCTACGACACCAAAGAAGAGATCACAGAGTGGATCGAAGTGGTTGTTGTAACAGGTGACTATGAACCGGTTCAGGATTTTATGGAGCAGCAGATCATGGTCTTAGTCGCTCATACACAGCGCTCTATCGATGATGTCTTTGAAGCATTTTTATTCAAAGAACTTCACGATATGCCATACTAGGCTGATAAGAGTTACTGATGCAGTCATATAAACAGTTTTTAGATCTCATCCAGCCACAACCGGGTTTCAAGGTCTTGGATGTTACGGCGCATGCTGATGAGCTGACGGAGGCTGTCATAGAACATCTAAGACCTTTTCAGCAACACCGTTTAGGGCTTGCTCTCTACCCGGGTGAGCATAAAGCGTTTGAAGCAAATGATGCACTTAAGATCCAAGAGATCCCTAACTACGATCTCCCTTTTCGTGCGCTTCCAAGAGATAATGACATTGTTATCATTCGCGATGTCTTTCATAAACACTCGCAGGCAGAACGTATACTGAAGTCGATCTATACAACATTGGCCAACACTGGAGATATCATTATCTC
>JAUVKK010000259.1 GCA_030596305.1 Helicobacteraceae bacterium
CACTTTCAAAGAGAAAGCTGATCTCGTCACTGAAGCGCTCTTTGAGTTTCTCATAGACCGCGATCGGTGCGAACTGGTCGAGCATAAAGTGTTGTGTTTTGATCACAAGTACCCTTTATATTTTAGTAAGAAATGCGCCTGGTTCGACATTTCTTTTGATGATTGGAAGTGCTTCACGTGCAGCCGACTGCGTTTTAAACGGTCCAACGAGGACTTTGTTCAACGTTTTGCCGCTGCGTGTGACTTTATGGAAGGTATAGGTGTAGCCACGGTTCGCGATCTTGTCTAAAAATGTCTTGGATGGCGCATATTTTGCAAATGATCCGACCTGGATATAGTACTGTCCTGATGGTGCAGTAGTTGGTGCCTTACTCTGTACAACACGCTTGGCCTTTGGATCGTATTTACCTGAAGGAAGAACAGTTTTAGGCTTAAGGACCTGCTTTGGTTCAGCTTTTTTTACCGGTTTTGATGTATAAACTGGCTCTTTAACGATCTCAGGTTCTTCAAAGACCGATTCAACGATACGTTCTGTCTCATCTTTACCGTCTGGAATGTAACTGCTTTTTACCTCTTCTGAAACGTCATCATTTTCAACAAGTTCACTTTCATGCTCAATCGATTTTTCGATAACAGGAATACTCTCTTCAGCAACATCCAGCTCAGGCTCTTGGACAACCTCCTCAACAACTACTTCGCTCATTTGCGGAGCATGCGGCAGACTTGACTCTTTTTTCCCGCTGACCTGATTCATTATAATGACGACAATGATAAGAGTTATGGCAAAGGTCGCAATAGTCAAAAGGATCTTTTTTGTACTGTTGTTCTTTGCACTTTTGTTTAGGATAATGTCATTAAGCTCGTTTTTGTTTTCCATCGTTTAACCTTTAAAGATTTGGTAGGGTAGATTTAAAATATTATAAGCATCCGGAAGGCCGGGATTGGGAAATATACGCCACTGTTTCTGGATCTTCTCTTCCAATTTATTCGAGATTATTTTACCAAGTTCTTCTCTTTGCACAGCTGAAATATCTCCGCAATGGACATAGAGATGCAGATGAGAAGCTGTTTTACTGTTATATGCTGTAAAGTCATTAAGATTATGTGCGCGTAAGACCTTTGAGATCTTGTGGTAAAAAAGCTCTTTTTCCTCACCATTATAGTCAATGACAAAATAGTTTGCATCTGTGGGGATGGTTGTAGCCAGGGTGATCTTGTGGTTACGGTGTTTATCAATGAGTTCATCACTTAAATAAGCTTCGATCTTCTCATATTTACTTAAGAAGGTACGACCTTCAAAAGTGATCTCGTCAATGATCTTGGGGTGTTTAAGCCAGTAATGATCTCTAATAAGTGGAAATAGGGTAGAGACCATTTAGTTACTAGTAAGTTGACTGGTTGTAGATTACGAAGTTTTGAGCAAGCTCTTTGAGCTCCTCTTTGATCGCAGCGTGTTTTGCTTCGTCATTGATATTGTCAAGAACGTCACACATACGTTCAGCAATGATCTCAAACTCTTTCTCTTTCATACCGCGAGATGTCAGTGCTGCTGAACCAACACGGATACCAGATGTTACAAATGGAGAACGTGTCTCTCCAGGGACAGTGTTTTTGTTGACAGTGATGCCAGCGTTACCAAGAGCAGCGTCCGCCTCTTTACCTGAGAACTCTTTGTTCAAGAATGATACAAGTACCAGGTGGTTATCTGTACCGCCAGAAACAACGTCATAACCACGTTTCATAAGAACGTCAGCAAGAACAGCTGCATTTTTCTTGACTTGAACTGCGTACTCTTTCCACTCTGGTGAAAGGTTGTATTTAAAACCTACCGCTTTAGCAGCGATAACATGTACAAGTGGACCACCTTGAAGACCCGGGAAGATAGCCGAGTTGACTTTCTTCGCGATAGCTTCGTCGTTCGTCATGATCATTCCACCACGAGGACCGGCAAGTGTCTTGTGTGTTGTCGTTGTAACAACATCAGCGTAAGGGAATGGGCTAGGGTGCTCACCTGCAGCTACAAGACCAGCGATGTGTGCGATGTCAGCAAAAAGGATAGCACCGACCTCGTCAGCGATCTCACGGAATTTTTTGAAGTCGATCTCTCTTGCGTAAGCAGATGCACCACAAACGATGATCTTAGGCTGAGT
>JAUVKK010000151.1 GCA_030596305.1 Helicobacteraceae bacterium
GATGTTAATGCTCTCACTTTTTGCAAGTGACATAAAGTGGAATAACAGTTTTGAAGCGGCCAAAGCCAAGGCACAAAAAGAGAACAAACTCATCTATGTCGTGATCACGTCTGAGACGTGCAGATGGTGCCGTAAACTTGAAAATGAAACGCTAGAAGAAAAAAAAGTTATAAACAATCTTAACAGTAAGTATTCGGCAGTAGCGCTGACAAGAGACAAAGATAGTTACCCGCCTTGTCTAAAAGCGCCGATGGTACCGATGAGCTATTTTTTAACACCTGAAGGAACGGTCCTTTACAGTGTCCCCGGTTATTGGAATGAAGAGGATTATCTTTCGATGATGGGTGATGTCGAACGCAAGTATAAAAAACAGAAAACTATTAAATACCAGAAATAAGGAAAGTAAATGGAATTTGTAAAAACAGAAAATGCACCGGCAGCGATTGGACCATATTCACAAGCAGTCAAAGTAAACGGTTTGGTATATACTTCGGGACAGATCGCACTTCGCCCTGACGGTACGATGGTAGAAGATGATGTCGTTCAGCAGACAGAACAGGTCTTTACAAACCTTCGTGCGGTACTTGCTGAAGCAGGTTCATCGCTAGACCGTGTTGTCAAAGTAATGGCTTTTGTTGCTGACATCAACGACTTTGTAACGGTCAATGAGATCTACGCCAATGCCTTTGGTGACCATAAACCTGCACGCTCACTCGTCGCAGCGAAGACCTTGCCTAAAAATGCTTTGGTAGAGATCGAAGTCATTGCTCTTTGTGACTAACTGATCTTTATAACACTGCTTCAAACAAACTCGAAGCAGTCCCTCTCTCGTCTGCCTTTATAAGCTCTTTAAACTCTCTATTTTCGCAGTGTCGCGATCAACCGCTTCTCATTAAGCAGCAGTTCCAAGGCGTCTCCAATACTTTTACAGACGATATCACTGTTCATCAAGGTCTTAGTACTGCACCCTTCGTCGCCAATGAGAGCAATACCGAGTGCTGCATCTTTGAGCATATCGGCATCATTGTTCCCATTACCGATAGCAACACAGGAGTTGGCCCTGAGTTCATAAATATAAGCAGCTTTTTCCATCGTATGGTTGTCAGTTTTAAGTACTTTGACATTGACATCAAAACCTTCCATCTGCGCTTCGACACTTCCAAATGTGTCTGATGTTATAACGTGGACTTGAAAACGCTCGCACAACGTTCCCAGTAGTGCTTTGGCCTCCTCTTTTAACATCCCGTCTTTGGCAAGGGTTCCATTGTAGTCCAGAACGACATGACGCAATGACAGTGTCTGATAGTGCGGGATAGTAATAGTAACTTCTTTCATTGTAAACCTTTGACAAAATGATAACATCAAACTCTTCTTTTAGAGAAAGAGACTATTATATCTTCACTAAAAACCATTAAGGTACCAAATGAACGATGTTAAGTTAACACAGTATAGCCACGGAGCGGGCTGCGGCTGTAAAATTTCTCCCAAACAGTTAGACAATATTCTGAAAAGCAGACGTGAGACCATCGAATATCCGGATTTGCTGGTAGGTTATGCAAGTAAGGACGATGCCGCGGCCTTCGACCTTGGTAACGGTACCTCGGTGTTAAGTACGACAGACTTTTTTATGCCGATCGTAGATGACCCGTTTACCTTCGGACGTATTGCCGCGACCAATGCTATCAGCGATATTTACGCCATGGGAGGCAAACCCCTGATGGCGATCTCTATCTTTGGCTGGCCCATTAACAAACTCAACGATGAGGTGGCGCGCGAAGTGATCGAAGGGGGACGCTCAGTCTGTGAAGATGCCGGTATCCCACTCGCCGGCGGTCATAGTATCGACTCTCCGGAGCCGATCTTCGGTCTGGCTGTCACGGGCTTGGCAGAGAACAAAAACATCAAATGCAATGATACGGCTGAAGCAGGGTGCGAACTCTTTTTGACCAAACCGCTAGGCATTGGCATCCTCACCACGGCGCAAAAACAGGCCAAGATCGAACCGGGCGACATCGACCCGGCAGTCGAAGCCATGTGTACGCTTAACAAGATCGGTGCAGAGATCTCACGCCTTGAAGGTGTAACCGCTATTACGGACGTCACCGGTTTTGGACTCTTGGGCCACCTGAGTGAGATCTGCGAAGGCAGTCAGATCAGCGCGGTTGTACGTTTTGAGGACGTGCCATTGCTGCCGAAAGTCAAAGAGTACCATGCAATGGAGTGTGTCCCTGGCGGAACAAAACGTAACTTTGAGAGCTATGGCCACAAGATCGGCCCGATGAACCTACAGCAGCAAGACATCCTCTGTGATGCTCAGACCTCAGGAGGCTTGCTCTGTGCTGTACGTAAAGAGACAGTTGCTGAATTTCTCAGCATTGCCAAAGCTGCCGGGCTTGACCTGCACAGTATCGGTGAAACAGTTCCGCTGGGTGACAACTTAGTCGAAGTGATCTAAGGTGGAGCTTCCGCTGACCGATGATTTTCGTGCTATTGTTCTGGCAAACCGACCGCTGATCGACGTGCGTGCTCCGGTAGAGTTTGAAAAAGGGGCCTTCCCCGGTGCTGTCAATCTGCCGCTGCTTAATGATGAAGAGCGCAGACTTATCGGTACCCGCTACAAAGAGGCCGGCAACACCGAGGCAGTTGAACTGGGTAAAGAGCTTATCGGTCCTGTCAAAGATGAACGTGTTAAAGTATGGAAAGCCTTTGTTCAAGCTAATCTTGACGCCTACCTCTACTGTTTTCGCGGCGGACAGCGCTCGCAGATCAGCCAGATGTGGATGGCAGAGGAGAACATCACCATCCCTCGTCTCAAAGGGGGTTATAAAGCCTTCCGAAATTTTCTTATAGAAGAGAGTGAGCGCATTAGCGAGGAAGCCGATACTATCATTATCGGTGGACGAACCGGTTCCGGAAAAACGCTGCTTATCCATCAGCTTGACAACGCTGTCGACCTGGAAGGTATTGCGAATCATCGAGGCTCCTCTTTTGGGCGATTCATTACACCGCAACCGGTACAGATCGATTTCGAAGATGCACTCTCTTATGCTCTTATCCGTCATGAAGCAAAGGGACATCGTCATCTGGTAATTGAACATGAAAGCCATAACGTAGGCCGGGTCTATATACCCAAACCTGTTTATGAGAATTTTGAACAGGGGGGTCTAGTTATTCTCGTTACTCCGCTGGAAGAACGTACCGAGATCACCTACCATGAATATGTGACAGTCGCGTTGAAAGATTATCGTCAGCAATTTGGTGATGAGGGTGATCAACAGTGGTTTGAAGATGCCAATGCCGGGATAGACCGCATTAAAAGACGGCTGGGCAGTGAGCGTTACACGCAGATCAAAGTTCTTCTTGCCAACGCATTTGCCAAACAGCTGCAAACGGGTGAGACCGAAAAACATAAACCCTGGATAACGATGCTGCTGCAAGACTACTACGACCCGATGTACGACTACCAGATCGAAAAAAGCCCCATCCCCATTCTTTTTCGTGGTAACGCTGAGGAAGTCTTGGCGTTTATACAAAGCCGTGAACAGTAATACTGGTATTAGAAGGGCTGAAGTTATTAAAGTATACTTAAAGTAACTTTGAGTATAATTCGCCAACTTTTAATCAGGGCATTGATATGTCCTGACAAAGACTAAAAGAGTACTTTTTTGACTCTTGGTGTCGGAGAGGACGT
>JAUVKK010000020.1 GCA_030596305.1 Helicobacteraceae bacterium
CAGCATAAACTGAAAGGTGTAGTAGTTCTTTTCAAACCAGCTTGAGACTTTACGTTTAGGGACCCACTGCAGGAATTGGCCTATGGCTGCTATCCAGGCAAGAGGACAGATCTTCCGCCAGCGGTTGTACCCAACCACAACAATAAAAAGAGGGATGATCGGAATGACAACAGTCCAGATAAGGGCTGTGCCATTGGGTAGGAAAAAGCTGGCCGGTAGAAGGCCCAGCAGGATAAAAAGTGCTAAGGCTTGTAGTAAGGTTGTGCTTCGGGACATCTAGTAGCCGTAGGTTTCCCATTTGTAGCGTACAAGCGGTGTGTCCTCGCGATTGGCCCATTCGCGAAGAGAACCGTCATAGATCTTAGCATTGGCGAATTTTAGATGCTGTGAAAGGATAAACCAGTTCATTGAAGCTTCAAGCCCGCCGGTACAGTATAAAACAACCTCTTTTTTAGGATTGAGTTTAAAGCCGTCGATAAAGATCTCTTTGAGTATCTCTTCACTTTTGAGTGTACCGTCGATCTCAAACTTGTCTTTCCAAAAACTGCTCATCGCTTTTGGGATATGACCGATGCGTTTGACCCCTTGGCTTCTCAGTGTTCCATAGTAAAAAACGGCCGGACGCGCTTCGAGCATAGGGACCTTGTTGATCCGTTTCTTAACATAAGCCATATCAACTATGACATTCGGGTTTTTCGTTGCTTTGAAACTGCCCATGAGTCTGATAGGAAGTTTATTGGATATCTCTCTATCCTCATCATCAACCCACTCTTCATAGGCGCCGTCTAAGATCGAGACCTCTTTAAGTCCATGTGTGATCATCGCCAAAGCGATGTAGCTTGACTTGAGTGACTCTTTCTCTTTGTTGTGACCATAGATGATAACATAGGAGTTGTTGCTGATACCCAGCTCTTTCATTGCTGTCTCGATCTGCTCACTCGGACGTATTAACTTGTGTTTTTCAACTGACTTTCGCCAGTTACCGATCTCGATGTGGACTGCACCCGGAATGTGTCCTTTGGCAAAATCTTCTTTGGAACCCACGTCGACAAGGATAACGCCCTCTTTTTGACGGATCTCATCAAGTGTCTCGGCAGAGATAAAAGCAGCGGCTGCATAGGCAGAGATAGTGATAGTAAACAGTAGAAATAAAAAACGCATTATTTGACCTTGTTATTTAAGGGTTTTTAGAGGTTCCCTTTAGTGATATTACAAAAAATAATACAACGTTTAGAATAAGAGACAAACTCTTTTATAATGATAGCCCTTTTTCTTTGTCTACGAGAGAAAATTCGTTACACTAACAAGGCATCAAAAAGATCAAAATTTGAGAGGCTTATTAATAATGTATGAATACAGGGAAAATGTATGAAACGAAATGCTGATGAACTGTTAGCGCTTATTTTTAGTTATGTCACAAAGATTGCAGCGATACATGATCATGCCAGACTGTTACCGGAGTTGGCGGAGATGGGGCGTGATATTGTCTCAGCTGAACGCTGCAGCGTCTGGGTCCTCGACAGAGAGAAAACATACTTATGGACAAAGGTGGCACATGGCGTGGATTATATTAAGATCCCGGCTGAAAGCGGCATTGTCGGTAATGCTATCGCTGAGAAGCGTGCAATGATCATTAACGATGTCTATGCAGACCCCCACTTCAACAGCAGTGTGGACAGAGAGACAGGGTACAAAACAGAGACCATGATGGTTATTCCGATGCACAACTCTAAAGACGAGGTGATCGGTGCGATGCAGGTCATCAATAAAAAAGATGAAGAGGGATTCAGTGAAGATGACCTGCGTCACTTGAATTTAGCATCTACCTATGTGGCAGAGAGTATTGAGTCATCACTGCTGCTTGAAGAGATCGATGCAACGCAGCGTGAGTTGGTCTATATTATGGGTGTCACGGGTGAGAGCCGCTCTAAAGAGACGGGTAACCATGTAAAACGTGTTGCTGAGTACTCTCGTCTGCTAGCGGAGCTCTCAGGTTTGAGTGAAGAGGAGTGCAATGTTTTAAAAGATGCCTCTCCGATGCATGATCTTGGGAAGATTGCGATCCCGGATGCGGTGTTGAACAAACCCGGTCGCTTTAATGAAGAGGAACGCCGTATTATGGATACCCATGCTGAGCTTGGCTACAACATCTTGAAGGGTTCCGAGCGTACGCTTTTGAAAGCAGCGGCAATTGTTGCCTATGAACATCATGAGAAGTGGAATGGCAAGGGGTATCCTAATCAGTTAAGTGGCGAAGAGATCCATATCTATGGCCGTATTACAGCACTTGCAGATGTCTTTGATGCCTTGGGTTCAGACCGGGTCTATAAAAAGGCATGGGATGATGAGAGAATCTTTACGCTTTTCAGAGAGGAACGGGGAGAACACTTTGATCCTGATCTTATTGATCTTTTCTTTGCCAACCAAGAGCAGTTTTTAGCGATTCGAGAAGAGTTTAAAGATGTGTTCTATGGATAATGAGATAACGATACTGGGTGCTAACGGTACTAAAGGCATTGAAGGCGGGACCAGCGCCTTTTTAATAGATGCCTCTAATGTTATAGATGCGGGAAATCTGCTTCGGCCGATGAGAGAATCTACGGCAGAGATAGAAACGGTCTGGCTGACACATTCGCATCTGGACCACATTGTTGATATTGCATATATTCTTGACAGCTATTTTTCACAACGGAAAAAACCGCTTACACTCCGAGGGTTGCCGGCAACACTTGACGCGATTAAGAAGCACTTTTTAAATGACCTTATCTGGCCGGACTTTTCTAAGATACAGTTGACAGGAAGTTCAGAGATGTCCTTGGTGTATCACCCTATTGAGATGGGAAAAGTCTATCAGTTAGATGAAAATAGCACTATTGAAGCGTATATTACGGACCATACGGTAGCGAGCTGTGGATACATAGTAAACAAAAATGGCAGCAGTGTGTTGATATCAGCTGACACCTACGATTTGCAATCTACTATCGATTCTGTTGTTACAAACAATAGTATTATTGCTCTGGTTATAGAATGTTCGTTTCCATCGAGTATGCAGGCTTTGGCAAAAGAGAGTAAACACCTGACGCCTGAACTGCTTTTTAGAGCATTGAAACCTATAGAAAAAAGAGGATTACAGCTCTATATTAACCATATCAAGCCACTGTATGAAAAAACGATAAGAGACGAAATAGACCTGTATAAGAGCACTTGGAAGGTCGAAATTTTAAAAGATGGAAAAAAAATTCACTTTTAGCTCAAAAACCCTTGACATTGAAAACAAAAGTGCCTATAATTGCAGCTCGATTTCAGATGCCGACATAGCTCAGTTGGCTAGAGCAGCTGATTTGTAATCAGCAGGCCCGGGGTTCAAATCCTCGTGTCGGCACCATTTGATTTCGAATATTAGAAACAGTGTTAGACCAGATCAATACAACAAACGATGGTGAGATAGTCAAGTGGCCAACGACGGCAGACTGTAAATCTGCTCCCTATGGGTTCAGAGGTTCGACTCCTCTTCTCACCACCATCAATGATGACGCGGGCGTAGCTCAGTTGGCTAGAGCGTCAGCCTTCCAAGCTGAGGGTCGAGGGTTCGAGTCCCTTCACCCGCTCCATTGAGAAACTGTATTATCCTTCTGGGAGCTGAAGTACAATAACTTTATACTTCTACTTATTTCTATCTAACAACTAATCTTTTAACCAAATACTATGTACTAAAAAACTATGCATTTATTGCTTTGATTTATAATTTTTGATGTTGTGATCTTTATGCTCACATGGCTCAGAGGTAGAGCACTTCCTTGGTAAGGAAGAGGTCCCGGGTTCAATTCCCGGTGTGAGCTCCATCTAAACGCTAAAAAAAGATTTTTTTACGAAATTTTAAAATTATAAGCAATAAATGAATAGTTTTTGGGTACAATTCCATTTCAATTTAACTAAAAAGCAGGAGATTCTTATGGCTAAAGAAAAATTCGAACGTAATAAACCACACGTTAATATCGGTACTATCGGTCACGTTGACCATGGTAAAACAACACTAACAGCAGCAATTACAGCAGTACTTGCAGTAACTAATGGTGCAGAGCTTATGGATTACGATCAGATCGATAACGCTCCTGAAGAGCGCGAGCGTGGAATCACGATCGCTACTTCACACGTAGAGTACGAAACTGATAAGCGTCACTACGCACACGTTGACTGTCCAGGTCACGCGGATTATGTTAAGAACATGATTACTGGTGCTGCTCAGATGGACGGTGCTATTCTTGTTGTTTCTGCAGCGGATGGCCCAATGCCACAAACACGTGAGCACATCCTTCTTTCTAAGCAGGTTGGTGTTCCATACATCGTTGTATTCATGAACAAAGAAGACCTTGTTGATGATGAAGAACTTCTTGAACTGGTAGAGATGGAAATCCGTGAGCTACTAGACGTATATGACTTCCCAGGTGATGACACTCCTATCACTACAGGTTCTGCAGTTAAAGCTCTTGAAGAAGCTAAGTCTGGTACTCTTGGTGAGTGGTCAGAAAAGATCATTGAACTAATGAAAACTGTTGATGAGTATATTCCTGAGCCAGTTCGTGAGACTGACAAAGAGTTCCTTATGCCAGTTGAAGATGTATTCTCTATCTCTGGTCGTGGTACAGTTGTAACTGGTCGTGTTGAACGTGGTCAGGTTTGTGTTGGTGAAGCTGTTGAGATCGTTGGTATCAAAGACACTCAAGCAACTACAGTAACTGGTGTTGAGATGTTCCGTAAAGAGATGGATTGTGGTGTTGCAGGTGATAACTGTGGTGTCCTTATCCGTGGTATCGATAAAGACCAAGTTGAGCGTGGTCAAGTTCTATGTAAGCCGGGTTCAATCACTCCTCACACAACATTTACTGCTGAGATCTATGTACTAAGTAAAGAAGAGGGTGGACGTCACACTCCATTCTTCTCTAACTACCGTCCACAGTTCTACGTACGTACAACTGACGTTACAGGTGCGATCACTCTACCAGAAGGTACTGAGATGGTTATGCCAGGTGACAATGTAAGCATCACTGCTGAACTTATCGCTCCGATCGCAATGGAAGAGGGAACTCGTTTCGCTATCCGTGAAGGTGGACGTACAGTTGGCGCTGGTGTTGTTGCTACAATCCTCAAGTAATTGATGATTTAAGTAAGTCCTTTTTTAGGACGCAAGCCTTTTGGCTTGCCACTTGTAAAGAGGATAAACTCTTTTAAGTAAGAAATAAAACGAAGGGAAACAAGATGAGAGAAACAATTCACTTAGGTTGTGAAAAATGTACACGTCGTAACTATCACACAACTAAAAACAAAAAGACTCACACTGAGAAGTTTACAGTAACTAAATACTGTAAATGGTGTCGTGAGCATACACCACACAAAGAGATGAAATTATAATTTCACCTTTGTAAGGTTGTAATTGGAACTTTGTTCCAGTTACAGAAACAATGTCTAGGCGTATAGCTCCAATGGTAGAGCACCGGATTCCAAATCCGGGTGTTGGGAGTTCGAGTCTCTCTACGCCTGCCACTAAAACAAAACAGCATTTACAATCAATATAGCTTTTGGGCTCTATTTATTGCAAATGTAAAGAGGAAATTGATGATGAAAAGCGCGTTAAGAAATGCAAAGTTAGAATTAGCCAAAGTTATCTTCCCGACAAAAGGGCAGGTTAAGCAAGCCTTTTTTGCTGTCTTCTTGGTTGTGACTGTAATCTCAATCTTTCTAGCACTGGTTGATCTTATGATGTCATCAGTTCTCTCTGCAATTTTAGGTTAAGGGTTAATTATGGCACACAAATGGTACTCAATTCAGACCTACGGCAGCGAGCGTAAGGTTCGTGAAGCGATTCTTTACCTAATCGAAGAGAACAAGCTTCAAGATCGTATTGCAGAAGTTATTGTCCCAACTGAAGATGTAGTTGAGATGAAAAACGGCGAGAAGAAGATCACTGAGCGTTCACTATACTCAGGATATGTTTTTATTAACATCGACCTTGATACGGAACTTCAAACAATGATACAGGGTGTTCCAAAAGTTTCTGGCTTTATTGGTGAGGCAAATGTACCGACACCACTAAGTGATACAGATATTAATACGATCTTGGATCGTGTCAATAATCGTCCTGCACCGAAGCCGAAGGTCTACTTCGAAAATGGTGAGATGGTTCGTATTATCGATGGTCCGTTTGCTAACTTTACAGGTACTGTTGATGAGTACGATGTAGAGCATGGAACACTTAAACTAAACGTTTCGATCTTTGGTCGTTCAACACCGGTGGATATCTCATATTCACAAGTTGAAAAAATTATTTAATCTCAAAAAAGGAAAAAAACTATGGCAAAAAAAGTTATGGATTATATCAAGCTTCAAATCGAAGCTGGTAAAGCAAACCCGGCTCCACCAGTTGGACCAGCTCTAGGACAACGTGGTGTTAACATCATGGAATTCTGTAAAGCATTCAATGAAAAGACAAAAGACAAGATGGGCTTCAAAGTTCCAGTTGTTATCACTGTTTACTCTGATAGAAGTTTTACTTTTATCACTAAGCAACCACCGGCATCTGCACTTCTTCTGAAGGCAGCAGGTCTTAAAAAAGGTACAGATAATCCACTTGCTAACAAAGTAGGTAAGATTACTAAAGCACAGCTTATGGACGTTGTTAAAGCTAAGATCGCTGATCTTAACACTGATGATGAAGAGCAAGCTGCAAGCACATTAGCGGGTTCTGCTCGTTCAATGGGTATCGAGATCGTAGACTAAGTCTAACCCTCTCACTGATCACCGACCACAGTGATGTAAAACTATGTGGCAGATTTATAATGGAGAATCAAAATGGCAAGTAAACGCTATACACAACTATCTGAAAAAATTGATAGTACAAAAAAATATACAGTAGCTGAATCAGCTGCATTAATGAAAGAAATGACATCTGCAAAATTCGACGAGACAGTTGAAATTGCAATGAACCTAAATGTTGACCCTCGTCACGCTGACCAGATGGTACGTGGTGCGCTTGTTCTTCCACATGGTACTGGTAAAACTGTACGTGTTGCAGTATTTGCTAAGGGTGCTAAAGCTGACGAAGCTAAAGCTGCCGGTGCTGACATCGTTGGTACTGACGATCTTGTAGAGCAGATCCAAGAAGGTAACATCAACTTCGACATCGTTGTTGCGGCACCTGACTGTATGGGTCTTGTCGGTAAGATCGGTCGTATTCTAGGGCCAAAAGGTATGATGCCTAACCCTAAGACTGGTACAGTGACACCAGATGTTGCAACTGCTGTTAACAACGTAAAAGGTGGCCAAGTTGCTTTCCGTGTTGACAAAAAAGGTAACATCCACGCTGGTATCGGTAAAGCAAGCTTTGACGTTGAGAAGATCGAAGAGAACATCACTGCTTTCGTTGCTGCGATCAACAAGCAGAAGCCAGCTTCTGCTAAAGGTCGTTACATCAAAAATGCTGCTCTTTCATTAACTATGAGTCCAGCAGTAAAGTTTGACCTTGGCGAACTAGCTGACATCAAATAATTTAACCTCTTTTTTCCAAGTAGCTCTGCTGCTTGGGACCTTTTCTTTAACTTCATAAACTTTTATTAAATTCAAACTAAACCTGATTACTAGATCCGTCTGTTGTGTTGGTTTTTCTGCTTGTATATAATTCTTCAAAAACTTCAGCGTAATCTACTTGTAATTAAAAGAAACTTTCGGTATAATTGCGTTCCAAATTCAAAAAAACTGATGTTTTTACCTACAAATCTATGGATTTTTAGATAAAGATTTCGATTTGTGATGACTTCGGTCGCCACACGGATTCTGGATTACTTGGACTAGTGATAGTTGGGGGTTTCTGCAGTGTATGCAGTTAGCTTAATCGGCCTAGCCACCCCTCTTGAAGTTAAAGTCTGGAAAGGAGAATTAAAATGTTAAAATCTAGAAAAGCTGAACTGATTGCTGAACTTACAGAATCATTCACAGATAAAGCAGCGGTAATAATTTGTGACTACAAAGGTCTTACTGTTGCTCAACTAGAAACACTTCGTAAATCTGCACGTGCAAAAGACGTAAAAGTACAAGTTATCAAAAATAGCTTGGCAACTGTCGCTCTTGGCAACGCAAAAATGACGGGTCTTGAACTGAAAAATACAAATATCTTTGTATGGTCTGAGGACGTTGTTGCTGCTGCTAAAGTAGCTGCAGACTTCGCTGGCGATAAAGACAACGAAGAGAAATTTGTGATTAAAGCAGGTTACCTTGATGGTGAAGCTGCTGACGTTTCAAAAATCGAAGCGTTTGCAAAACTTCCAGGACGCGAAGAGCTACTTGGAATGCTTGCTGCAACATGGATGGCTCCAATTACCAATATGGCAATTGGCATCGATGCGCTTAGAAAGCAAAAAGAAGAGGCGTAAGCTCCACTTTTTGAGACTGGTGGCTTAACCACTGTAAAGTCCTTCCAGACTTTAACTTTAGATGTAAAAAATAGCATCTGTAGAACCAAAGCAATTTGGAAAACGTAAAAGTGCGAAGCACTTAAAG
Source organism: Helicobacteraceae bacterium (assembly GCA_030596305.1). Lineage (GTDB taxonomy): Bacteria > Campylobacterota > Campylobacteria > Campylobacterales > Sulfurimonadaceae > Sulfonitrofixus. Next base: position 8,551 of record JAUVKK010000020.1, read on the forward strand.
CAAAGCGTGAGCTTCCTGCTGAAGGAAACTCAGAGTTAACGTAGTTGGCGGAATTACTTCCGACGACGTTAGCAATCAAATGAAGGGTTCCCTTCATTTTAGAATAAAATTAAGGAATTAATTATGGCTGTAACTAAAGAAGACGTACTAGATTATATCTCTGGACTATCTGTTCTTGAGCTTTCTGAGCTTGTTAAAGAATTTGAAGAAAAATTTGGCGTATCTGCTCAACCCGTAGCGGTTGCTGGTGGTGCTGTTGCTGGTGGCGCTGCTGCTGAAGAGCAGACAGAGTTCAACGTTGTTGTAACTGATGCTGGCGCTAAGAAGATCGCTGTTATTAAAGCGATCCGTGCACTTACAGGTCTTGGTCTTAAAGAAGCAAAAACTGCTGCTGAAGAACTTCCATCAACTATCAAAGAAGGTGTTGATAAAGATACTGCTGAAGAGGCTAAAAAAGCTCTTGAAGAAGCTGGTGCAACAGTCGAAGTTAAGTAATTTAACTTTTTGTGAGCAAGGAATTCTCCTTGTTTACGACCCAAAAGCCGCTTTGGTTAGGTGTCTATGACACTTAGTCAAAGTGGCTTTTGTGCGTAAGAGACCACAGACATTTATTACTTGTGGATCGATTTGTCCTTGGACGCTTGGACTATTCCCGTTAATTAAACAAAACTTTTATTATTACAAAGATTATGCAGCAGAAACTGCAATCGCAGCTTTTTTATTGCATTTTGCAATTTCTACTGCATATGGAAGACGTTTGTCTTCTTTGTATTACAACCAGTCCCCGAACACAGCTTCGTCTGGTGGTATAAAGCATGTTTTATTACTAAAAAAATTACCTTAGAGGAAGCCTATGTTAAATAGCTTGTATTCTGGAAACCGTTTACGCGTTGATTTCGCTAAAACGCCACAACAGATTGAAATTCCAAACCTGTTACAACTTCAGCAAAGTTCTTACGATAACTTTTTGATGATCAATAAGAAAAACCGCGATGC
>JAUVKK010000029.1 GCA_030596305.1 Helicobacteraceae bacterium
GTAAGATCTCATCGTCCCAGGTGGTTTTGAAATAGGATTGATGGGAGTGAAGTATAAGACAGGGCAAAGTCTCAATTTTCTGATGATAGATCTCATTTTGGGCTTTTAAAATAGCCCGCATCCATCCCAGATAGGTAACAAAGGAGGGAACAGGTTTATAAGTGAGGTCGAAATCCCAACGTCCGTTGTATGTTTTATGAAGACTTTCAGTGTAGATCGAGGGAAGCCTGGTGGCTTTAACATAAGGTAAAATTTTTCCTAAGGGTGTGAGTAGAGAGAGAAAGAATTTGTCCCTTTTTCTGGCATTAAAAGCAAAAAATGGACTGTTCAAGATGCTGGCAGAGACCAGATCCCTATCATTGGAATGGAGAAGAAAGTGGGTTGCGATGAGACCACCGGTAGAGTGGCCATGCAAGATGATGTTTTGGTGGCCCTTCTCTTTGGCCAGACGCATAACTGTTGAGATCTCTTCATAATACTCTGTGACATCTTTACAAAAATTATCATGATGGTGTTCTTTTAAAGAGCTGCCGTATTTTCGCAGTTCAACGGCATAAAAACTTATCCCTTTATTGACAAAAAAGTTAGAGAGGTGGTTCTGAAAAAAGTAATCCATATAGCCATGAAGATAGACAACAGCACTGGTTGCACCGGGAACCTCATGGTAGTCGACTTTGGCCGAAACAAATCCTTCATAGTCATCATCTAAGGCTATCTGCTTAGTTGCTAATGGTGGTGTAGCTTTTTGATTGCTGTAGCTCATATAAAAACCTGTAAGCAGAGAGTTGTTTCGATAATTGTAACACAAAAGAAAAGTATGTGATATTTTTAATTAAAATATCACATATTCTATGAATGTGAAAAAAACTAGTGTGTTATAATCGGATATGAATATATTAGGAATTGATCCCGGTACTCGAAACATGGGATATGCAGTTATCTCATTAGACAGAGGTAAAATAGCTTTAGTGGAAGCGGGTCTTATAAAGATGAAACAGGATGATCTTCAGTTCCAGATTCCTCAGATGGTTGAGGGCTTGGACCAGATCTTTGCTAAACATCAAATTGACGAAGTTGCGATGGAAGATATTTTCTATGCTCATAATCCACAGACAGTGTTAAAACTGGCACAATTTCGCGGGGCCATTATGTTAAAACTATTACAAGAGTTTGGGCAGTTTGCAGAGTACACCCCTCTGCAGGTCAAAAGAGCAGTAACGGGTAAGGCAAAAGCTGCCAAAGAACAAGTTGCCTTTATGGTGCAGCGGCTTTTAGGGATCAAAAAAGAGATCAGACCTCTGGATATCTCTGATGCGATGGCCGTAGCGATCACCCATTCACAACGGGTCAAACTAGCAAAAAAGTAGGGGTAAAAGTGATTAGATTATTAGTGATAGCGCTTCTGGCAACACTAACCCAGGCAAAAGAGCTTGGTATCGATCAGGCATGGGAGCTTGTGCAAGAGCGAAATGATGGACTGAAGGCAAGTCAAAACAGTGTCAAACATTCGCAGGTCGTCAAAGACGGGGCTGATTCGATGATGTATATGCCAAGTATCGATCTACATGGTTCTTATACCCATCTATCAGAGCCTATTCAGGTATCGGGTAATGCCGTTGGAAGAAACCTTCCTATTCCTCTACCCCCTACTGACCCTGATATTACTATGGACCTGAGTGAGCAAGATATATTTTTAGCCAACATCTCTATTCTCTGGCCGGTATTTGCCGGAGGTAAGACCCTTTATCTGTCTGACATCACAGCAGCACAGATCGAAGCAGAAGAGGCCAAACTTGAACTGATGCGTCAAAAAGCGTTTATTCAGCTAGTGAAGTACTATTATGGTGCCGAGATGGGTAAGGCTTATTATGAGACACGCCTTGAAGTTGAAGAAGCTTTTAAAACACATTATGACCATGCTCAAAAGATGCAAGAACAGGGACAGATCGCTAAAGTCGAACTGCTTAATGCCAAAGTAAAATACGACAAAACAACAACAGAAACGGTAAAAGCACACCATAAGATGACTATAGCTGTCTCTGCACTTAGTAAATTGCTTAAAGAACAAGATATTAATATTACTTCAACGCTGTTTATCAATGAAGAGATTAAGAGTAAAGAACACTATGTGACAAATGCGATAGAGAACTATCCTGCTCTGCACCTGATCGATGCAAAAAGACAGCAGAGCAGTTCCGTGGTAGGAATGGAGAGAGCCAACTATATGCCGACAGTTGTCGCCTATGGTAATTACAATCTTTACAGAGACGACTCGATCATTGCTGAGTCTGCGCCAGACTGGTTTGCGGGTGTAGCCGTTAACATCAACCTCTTGTCGGCTACCGGTCGAAGTGAGAAGTATGAGGCAGCAAAGATCATTGATCAGCAGTTAGCACTACTGCATCAACAAGCGCAGCAGGACCTCTCTATATTGGTGGAGAAGACCTATAATGAGGTGATCTTGTACTTGGATGAATATAAGGCGCTAGATTCCTCTTTGTCTCTGGCTGAGGAGAATGTAAAACTGCGTCGTATCGCGTTTGCGTCAGGTCTATCAACATCACTGGAACTAAATGATGCTGAACTTTTTTTAGCAGGAACAAAGACAGAGCGGTTGAACGTCGCTTACAATTACATTCAGAAGCTTTCACAGCTTATGATCTTAAGTGAAAGCAGTGAGCGTTTTATGGAGTTAGCAGCAAGCGGTGAAGAGGTGGTGAGATGAGTATATTAACAAAAGTTGTTGGCACAGCAGTTGTCATTGGTATTACGGCAGGGGTAAGTTATATCTTTTATGAGGCCTATCAGCCTAAACCTCTTCGTCTTCAGGGTGAGATCGATGCACAGTACTATTCGGTCTCTTCAAAAGTTCCGGGGCGCATCGATCATATTAATGTCAAAAAAGGTGACATTGTCAAAGATGGTGATTTTATCTTCAGTATCAATTCGCCTGAGGTTCAAGCCAAGCTAAAACAGGCAGAGGCGGCACGAAATGCGGCTGGAGCAGTTGTAAAACAGGCGGACAAAGGTGCCCGTAAACAGCAGATCATGGCTGCGAAAGACCAATGGCATAGAGCAAGAGAGGCAGAAAAATTGCTTTATAAAACATTTACACGTATAGAAAAGCTTTATAAAGAGGGTGTAGTCGCTGAACAAAAACGTGACGAGGTTTACACTAAGTATAAAGCAGCGCAGTATCAGAGCAATGCTGCTAAACAGATGTATTTGATGGCCAATGAAGGTGCGCGTGAAGAGCAAAAAGAGGCTGCACGTGCACAAGAAGAGGTTTATGCGGGTAAGATCGACGAAGTCAATGCCTATATCGTAGAGACAGTACAGCATGCCCATCACAACGGTGAAGTCTCACAGATCCTTATTCATGAGGGTGAGTTGGCACCAACAGGTTTTCCTGTTGTCACCCTTGTTGACATCAATGATTCATGGGCAAAGTTCCATGTTCGTGAGGATCTGCTTAAACACTTTGTCAAAGGTAAGACTTTGGAGCTTAGCGTTCCTGCTATAGGAACAGCCCTTCATCCGTTTAACGTCACTCATATTAGTGTTATGGGAGAGTATGCGACCTGGAGAGCGGCCGAGGCAGGTAAAGGCTTTGATCTTAAAAGTTTTGAGGTGGAGTTACGCCCTAAAGAACCTATAGAAGGTCTTCGTGTTGGGATGAGTGTTCTAATCCAGCTGCCATGAACTACTTTCAAAAGGTATTAGGTGCCAGCAGAGAAGAGATAAAAGCGATAAAAAATAGCTGGTATATGCTTGGTTTTATAAGCTGGGTCCCTCTTCTTGGGTTTGGACTTATTGTTGTGATCTTTCTATCAGGAGTGCCGCGGGACCTTCCTATCGGTGTGGTCGATCATGACGCCTCAAAACTCTCTCGCATGCAGCTCTCCAACATAGAGAGCTCAGCTGCCCTGGCCATTAAAAAGCAGTATAACTCTCTTCATGAGGCTTCACGAGACTTGAGAGACGGGACTATCTACGCGATCGTTATCGTTCCGGAACACTTTGAATATGACCTTCGTAAAGGAGTACAGCCTGCTATTACAGTGATGCTCAATACTCAGTTTATTTTGATGAGCAAGATCTTGCACTCTTCTTTAGCGGCAGTTCTGATGAATGGTGCGGCCACCATAGATTTTGTGCAGACCTTGGTTAAAGACCAACGGCCTGAATTGGCAAAAATTGCCGTTGCCCCGATCCAGATCCAGATCACACCATTTTTCAACACCTACAACAGCTATTTTCTCTTTTTAGTAAGCGCAATGCTTCCTGCTCTATGGTCTATCCTTGTTGTAATGACAATGACCATTGCCATGGGTGAGATGTTTAAAAGAGGACGGGAAAAGATGTGGTTTCAGAGCGCTGAAGAGTCGATAAGTGCGGCCATTATAGGAAAGATGCTGCCTTATATAGTTGTTCAAATGTTATGGGGATTGGGTGTCGTCTATTTTGTTTATGGCGTGATGCCCTGGCCATTTGCAGGTTCGTGGCTCATCCTTGCAGCTGCCATGTTCATCACCATCGTGGTCTATCAATTTATTGCTCTCGCCTTTTATGCGCTTAAGTTTGAGTATGCCTCTGCGCTGAGCCTTGGGGCGGTCTTCACTGCACCTGCTTTTGCGGCAATGGGTATTACCTTTCCGCTTATGGACATGGGAGGTGCGGGCGTAGTTTGGCATGACCTGCTGCCGGTCTCGCACTACATCCATATACAGATCTCACAAGCCAACTATGGTGCACCTCTCTCAAGCATAGGCACGACTTTTGCAGCGCTCTCTCTTTTTTTACTGGTAACACCATTTGTCTATTGGCGGTTTAAAAGAGTGTCCAGAGAGTGGATGTCATGAGTTTTTTTACCCTTTTAAAAGCAGAGTTCAGAGCGCTTTTCAATGATAAAGATGTTTTACTAACGATCTTTGGAGGGGTGATGCTCTACTCTTTTCTCTACCCTCAGCCTTATCTGAGAGAGGCTGTCTCTTCTTTGCCTGTGGCTGTGGTGGATTATGATAAAAGTGATATGAGTCGCAAGATGGTCTATATGCTCGATGCTAGTCCGCAGATCGCAGTAGAGAGCAGCTACTTAAGTGAAGCAAGCGCCAAAGAGGCGATCATCAACAACAAGATCAGCGCCATGGTCATCATCCCTGAAAACTTTAAACGAGACCTTTATCTGGGACATGAACCGGTCGTCAGTGTTGGGGCTGATGCCAGCTATTTTCTGATCTATGGTGGTGTCGTTGAGGGAACGATGCACTCAGTTTTGACACAGAGTGCCACCCTCCAAGTAGGAGAACTTCTTAAAAAGAGTGTTCCGCTTGCAGCAGCAAAACGTCAATACACACCGTTTAAAACAGAGTATATCAACACTTTCAATGTATCAGGATCTTATATCAACTACGTCATTCCGGCTGTATTTGTCTTGATCTTACAGCAGACGATGTTGATCGGCATGGGGATGATGGGTGCAAAACAGGGACGAGAGAGCCGTGAGGGAAAAAGAGGCTACTTTAATACAGAGAGTGTTAGTGCTGTTATGACTGTCCGTTATATTGCTTTTATCACTATTTTTTTTATCCATATGCTCTTTTTCTTTGGCTTCTCTTTTAACTTTTTTGGAGTGCCACACATTGCTAAAGTCGGTGAACTTTTGATCTATGGTTTTAGCTTCCTCTCTGCTGTTGCAGCCCTTGGTATGTTATTGGGAGCCCTCTTCAAAGAGCGTGAATACCCGACACCGGTTATCTTGCTCTCTTCGCTGCCATTGATCTTTTCAGCCGGTTTTGTCTGGCCACTGGAGTCTATGCCGCAGTGGATGATCTGGTTAGCCAATATCTCTCCAAGTACACCTGGTATTCAAGGGTTTTTACGGCTTAACCAGATGGGTGCTTCGTTTGAGCAGGTTATAGGTCAGTTTGGTCTGTTATGGACACAAACAGTGGTGTATAGCCTTTTAGCCTATACACTATTGAAACAACAAAGAGAGGTTCTTCACGATGTTAATTAGACTTTTACTTACCCTTGTGATGAGTCTGTCTCTGTCTGCTGAGATAAAAGAGAACAATTTTTTTGTCTACAACTGCTCTGATGATTATCATTTTGTTGTTGAACTCCAAAAAGGGGAAGCATGGCTTTTCTTGCCTACTGGAACAGTTAAAGCTATGCAGCAGCAAAGTGCTTCGGGCGTAAAGTACAGTGTAGATAATATTGTCTATTGGAGTAAGGGGTACGAGGCTACTTTAGATGTTGGTAAGAAGAGATATCGCTGTAAAAATGATGGCATCGCAGCGACATTTGAGAGAGCCAAACTAAGTGGTGTTGCGTTTCGTGCTATTGGTAATGAGCCGGGATGGATCCTGGAGATCACTTCAGACAAACAAGTACTGTTTCTTACAAACCTGGGGCAAGACAAAACGTATTTTGAGGTCATAGAGAAGTTTTCTGACTATAGCTCGACAGAGTATGAGATGCATTCAAACAATAATGTTATGCATGTTCGTATTGAAAATAGTCGTTGTCGAGATACGATGGTGGACAGGGTCTATGAATCTACTGTCTATATTAATTTCGACGGAGTCAATATGAAAGGGTGTGGAAAAGCACTTTTTTAACCAATAGAATTTTCAATCTAAAATAGTATAATTCAACAATATAGAGCTAAAGAGATTATAAAATGAAAATATATATAGTAATTCCCCTGTTTTTATTGTTTACGGGCTGTTCGCACTTTAGTGTCAATGCAACTAACTGTGATGACATTATGCGTAACGATCCAAATATGCAGAACATTCCTCAAGAGTGTCGTGATTACAGAGAAGAAGATGCAGACAGATCTACTTACCCTCCTGGTCAACGACCAGAAGAGATCGGTAAAGACTTTGAAATCGGAAAGTAGTGTTACACCACTACCCCGTAACACTGCACCACTTTTTCAGCTCTGCTAAACATAACTACTTTACCAATCCTAAGTTTGTAGTTGGAGCTGCGCCGACACTCTCTCATAAAGAACTTGCCTTAGTCCCTGAACGCGGCATAAAAGATGACCGTTTTGAAGCGGGAGAGTACCCGATCACTTTTTTCTCTTTAGAGGTTGCAGATGCGATTGAAAAAGTGTTTGAACGGCGTATCGATATCACTCTCTATCGACGCAACATTACGATCTCAGGTGTTAACCTTTGTGAGTTGATCGGTAAGCAGTTTCGAGTGGGTGATGTTCTCTTTGAGGGGATGGCACACTGTAATCCCTGTACCTGGATGAACGCTATCATCGGTAAGGGAACATACAGAGAGATGAAAGGTCGAGGCGGACTTCGTGCCAAGGTGATTGAAGGCGGCACACTTCGCCTTGGAGAGACAAGGATTGAAAGTGATATCATACTGATAAAAGCGCCAGCAGAGGCGATGATACTAAGCCGATTACCAAAAGGACTATGATGCAAGCAGATGAGAGATTTTATGGGATCAATGATGACTTTCGTGCCCCTTATGCACGTGATCGCGATCGGGTTATTCACTCAGGAAGTTTCAGAAAGCTGGAGTACAAAACACAGGTCTTTTTGAACCAGGAGGGGGACTTTTTTCGTACCCGTCTGACTCACTCGCTTGAGGTCTCACAGATCGCACGTTCGATCTCTTCGCAACTAGGTCTTGAAGAGTCTCTGGCAGAAGCGATCGCACTATCACACGACATGGGACATACCCCTTTTGGTCACGTTGGTGGAGACACCCTTGATGAGTGTTTGAAAGAAGATGGCTATCAAAATGGTTTTGAACACAATTACCAGAGTTTTAGAGTGGTTACCAAGTTAGAGAAGCGTTATAAACCTTTTTTGGGGTTAAATCTGACCTATGCAACTCTGGAAGGTATCCTTAAACACTCTTATCCGTATAAAAAATCCTTTCTGCCTGAGAGTATTCACGAACAGTTTAATCTCGATACACACCCATCTATAGAAGCAATGGTTGTTGACAGAGCAGATGAGATCGCCTACATGACTCACGATATCGATGATGGTGTCAACTCGGGATTGATCAGTTTTGATACACTTAAAGAGAGCAAGATCATTCAAGATGTCTTGGCATTAGTGGCTGAAGAGGGAGTAACACAAGAAGATGGTGATGAGATGTTCCGTTACCGTTTCAGTTCACATCTTATTAATTATCTGGTCTACGCTCTGCTTGAAAACTCCAAAGACAAGGTTGATAACTCAAAAGTACTGGCCGGCGTTATAGACTCTAAAACAGAGCTGCCTATCGGTTTTACCAAAGAGCTGGAGACAGACATTAAAAAGCTCAAAAAACTTCTTTTTCAAAAGCTCTATCAACATAAACAGATCATGCGTAAGATGTATGCAGGAAAGCAGGCTATCAAAGGGCTGTACAGTGCTATGATGGAAGAGGATAAAATCCTTCCGGCGTACTATCTAGAGCAGATCGAAAAACGCAACAAACATCGTGTTATTGCAGACTATATTGCCTCGCTGAGTGATCGCTCTGCTTTGAGTCTTTATAATGAGCTTTATGGGCGTATTTGAGTACTTTAGATAAAATAACGAGACTTCGTCATTCTGAACTAGATTCAGAATCCAGCTCGTATAACTGTTAGACAGTTATCTGCATTACAAACGCAGTGGATCCCGGATCTAGTCCGGGATGACTAACACATTGACTATATGAAGAATAGGTTAAAAACATGAAACAATATTTAGATCTTTGTAACAAAATCATCGATGAAGGCACATGGATTGAAAACGAGCGTACCGGTAAAAACTGCCTGACGCTTATCAATGCGGACCTTGAGTATGATGTAGGCGGCAACAAATT
>JAUVKK010000086.1 GCA_030596305.1 Helicobacteraceae bacterium
AGTAGCCGTATGACCAAAGTAGAAGATCATAGGATGGCGTGTGGCTTCAGGCTGCTCGTAAAAGACACTGTCATCAACAAAAGTCGTAAAAAGGTCTTCATAAGTATCGTAGGTCTTATGAAAATAGTCACGTATCTCTTCACGCTTTACTGCTGTGTCACTACCCGTTAATGTAACCGGCATCGTATGGAGTGGGTGCAAAGTATTCCTTCGTAAGTAATCATCATCCCAGATTATTTTACTATTCTATCAAATTCTCTGTCGTATCACTGTAACAGAGGGCACAAAAAGCGTATGGTAAGTGTATAATCTTCTCATGAAATTTATAAAAAGTGAACTTTTAACTCCATACAAACAGATCACACACCTTTTTACTACCCGTGACGGAGGTGTCTCAAGAACACCATTCAACAGTAACAATCTCGCCTTTCATGTTGGTGACAACAGTAAAGATGTCATACAGAACCATGCACAATTAGCACAGCGGCTAAGTTATAGACACACTGACCTTGTTCATATGCGCCAGATACATTCAGACAGGATCATTGTTGTGGATCCTGATATTCACAACTTTGAGAACCCGCCGGAGTGCGATGCTCTGATCACAGACTTGGTCAACATTCCACTTATGGTCATGACAGCCGACTGTACCCCTGTACTCTTTTTTGACAGTGTTAAAAAGGTCATTGCCGTGGCTCACGCCGGACGCGCAGGTGCCGTAAAAGGGATCGTTCCAAAAACCATAGAGAAGATGTGCAGCAGCTTTGGAAGTAAGATAGAAGATATCACTGTTGTACTTGGCCCATCTATTAGTGCCTGCTGTTATGAAGTAGGTGAGAAGATCACCAAAGAGGTGACAGATGAGGGGTACGGCTTTGCCGTCCTAGCCAGAGAGGGACATTACTATTTAGAAGTCAATGCTATTATCAAAAGACAATTGGATGAAAGCGGTGTTAAAAAAGAGAATATAGAGGATCTAAATATCTGTAACGCCTGTGAAAACCAGGACTTTTTCTCCTATCGGGCAGACAAACAGAAGACCGGACGTATTGCCGGTGTACTTATGCTAAAGCAGCCTTGACTCTCTCTGTCAATCTCTGCGGAGAGAGCCCTAAAGACTCTTCAACAAGTTTTGTATTACCGTGTGTGATAAATGCATCGTCATACTCAAAACTGGTCAATTCGATGTTTGTGATCTTCTCATCAGCCAGGAATTCCAAGATAGCAGAACCGACCCCGCCCATCTTCGCACTGTCACTGAAGACAAACCACTTTTTATGTTTTTGCGACAGCGTCTTTAAGATCGTTTCGTCAAGTGGTTTTACAAAACGAAGGTCAAGCAGCGCAACATCTTCTTCCATCAAGGCACTTGTTTGTGCAGCACGTCCGACACCGTTGCCGTAACCGATAAAGAGTATGTCACCTTCACTCTCTTTTAGCAATTGTGCTTTACCTTCTACAAATGGCAGAGACTCAGGCAGGTCAGCTTCTAAGAAAGCCCCTCTTGGATAACGCAGTGAGAGTGGATGAGCATACGTACTTGCAAAGTCTATAGACTGATGAAATGACTTCTCATCTCTTGGTGCACAGAGGCGCATGTTTGGGATGGCGCGCATAAAGCTGACATCAAAAGCCCCTTGGTGTGTCTCGCCATCTTCACCCACGGTTCCGGCTCTGTCCATTGCAAAGACAACCGGCAGGTCCATCAGACAGACATCATGAATGACCTGATCGTAACCGCGTTGCATAAAGGTCGAGTAGATCGTACAAAAAGGTTTAAAGCCTTCTGCTGCCAAAGCACCCATAGAGGTAACAGCATGCTGCTCTGCAATCGCTGCATCCCAAAAACGTTCAGGATACTTCTCCAACAGTGCTGTCAATCCTGTACCACCCGGCATAGCTGCCGTGACACCAACAACCTTGTCATTTTTTTCACAAAGATCCAACATCGCTTCTGTATAGATCTGTGTTGCTGCTTTCGCACCGCTTTTAGGTGCAGTAGTGCCGCTTTCTCTGTCAAATGGACCTACACCATGCCACTTCTCATGTTGGCCTTCAGCGATCTTATAACCCTTGCCTTTGACTGTTTGTGTGTGAATGATGACCGGTCGGCCAAGCGCCTTTGCTTTTTCAAACGTATCAATAAGTTGTTCAAGGTTGTGCCCGTCAACAGGACCGATATATTCAATTCCCAGCTCTTCAAACAAGATACCCGGAGTGATCAATTTAAAGGACTCTTCAAACCGCTTTGCAAGGTAGTGCGCACTGTCACCGAAATTGTCGACAAAAGCTTCCGTCTTCTTTCTAAACTTCTGGTAAAAAGGGCTTGCCATTGAAGATGTCAATATACGAGAAAGTGCCCCAATAGGTTTAGCAATACTCATCTCATTATCATTTAAGATGATCACCATCGGGTATTTACGGTCACCCAGTTCGTTCATCGCCTCGAATGCCATACCCGCCGTAATAGAACCGTCACCGATCATAGCAACCGGAATACGGCTATCTTGCTCACCTTTAAGTGCGATCGCCTTAGCAGCACCAACGCCCAAAGAGATAGAGGTGGAACTGTGTCCGGCAACAAAGAAATCATCTTCTGACTCTGTAGGCTTGGTATAACCGCAGAGCCCGTCAAACTGGCGAAGAGTACTGAACTCATCCCAACGGTCAGTGATAAGTTTATGCGCATAGGCCTGATGGGAGACATCAAAGATAAAGGGGTCTTTTTTAGAGTCAAAGACTTTGTGCATCGCCACGATCAGCTCGGTAGCACCCAGTGTTGAACTGAGGTGACCCCCATTGACACTGACAACCTCTAAGATGCGTTCACGAATATCACCACAAAGTTTCTGCAGTTCATCTATTGAATATGATGATATGTCCATGTTAACCCATCCCGTTGTCTAATTAATAGCGCGAATTCTACCATTTTCTCTTAGTTGTTCAGCTAAGAGATAAAGGTTTTTTATAGCATTATGGCTTTTTGTCTGCTCCAGTTGAGATACAGATGCCAATACCTTTTTAAATTCAGTTGATGCTTTTGACGACATGTTAGCAAAGAACTTCTCTTGCAACTCTTGTGTCGCACCCTTGAGTGCAAACATAAGTTCTTTTTTATCTACATGGCGCAAGATCTCTCTGATCTGAGCACTGTCCAGATCTTGCAGGAGCGAACACTCTTTTTGAAGCGGCGAAAGCTCTTTTTGCAAGGCTTCATCCAAGATCTGCAACGCCTTGTTAGAGATATTTTCACTCTGCTCAACACCATAAACGATCTCATCTTTATGACTATTTTCCAACGTATTTAAAACAGTCTCAGCTTTTTTAGAGTCGATCATCAACAGTATTACTGCTGCAACTTGAGGGTGTTGTTGATTTAGATAGTGCACTATCTTCTGGGTTTGCGACGTCTCGACCAGGCCATACCCCTTCATTCCTCTTTCCCCACCTAAAGTCAGCCTGTTTCTGACAGCATCAAGAAGCTCTCTAAGATTCATATTTATATCTGTATGCTCTTTCTGGCCAATTGAGCTCTCTTCTTTTTGCGTTAACAAGGTATCAATATTTAACCCGTCGCGCTGCGGCACATAACTGCTCATCTCTATCAATGGTTCTTCTTCAAAAAGGCAGTAGGCAATAAAGGCTATTGACCCGAGGACGATCACCAGTAAGATATAGATACTATAGATCGCGATATCAACAAAAGTATCGGATAGTGTTGATTGAGAAAGCAGCGATGTGACGTAGAGAAGCAGTGCCAAAGCAGCAAAAAGCAGTGCCAACAACAGTTTAGAGTGTTGTAAAAGAGTAGTTCTAAACTGCTGTGACAATGCTTCTATATTCACTGGCATTAGCTCATTGATCAGAGTAGCGAATCAGCCAGCTCAAAAAAGCGGTCGTTTTGTGCAGGGGTACCGATGGTCACACGAATAGCATTCAGACCATAACCTTTCAAGTCACGTACGATCACACCACGTTCCAATAACTCTTGTGCCAGCTTAGAAGCAGATCTATTATCATCAAAGACCAAGGTGACAAAGTTTGTAAAACTCTCGATCACTTCAATGTTATGCTTAGCAGCAAAGTCACTATAACGATCCATCTCGGCAAAACTTTTAGCGATACACTCTTGTACAAAAGCTTCATCATCAAGTGCAACAGTAGCCGCCTCAAGGGTCAGTGTGGTGATGTTAAACGGTGGGCGCAGTTTATAAAAAGCCTTGATGATGTTATTACGGGCGATCCCGTAACCAACACGCATACCGCCCAGTCCATACGCCTTGGAAAATGTTCCGAGGTAAAGCACGTTGTCGTAAGCAGAGATCAACTCTTTGGGTGTTACGGACTTACTTGCATCTTTAAAATGTGTATATTCCATATAAGCACCATCAACAACGACCAGTGTCTCAGAGTCGATCTTGTCTAAAAAGGCTTTGAGTTTATCCGCTTTAATAGCGTCACCAGTCGGGTTGTTTGGTGTACAGATAAAGATAATCTCAGGGCTATGCTCTTTATAAAGGGCATAGAACTCTTCGAGATCATGTTCACGCGAGTTTGTACGAACAATCTCGGCACCTACCTGTTTTGCATAGATCTCGTACATCGCAAAGGTAATCGAGTTCATTAGGATCTTCGAACCCTTTGACGCTTTTGCATGAATGGCAAACTCGATCACCTGATCACTACCGGCACCGATGACAAGTTCATCTTCCGCAACATCAAACTTTTTAGAGAGTGCCGCTTTCAGGTTCATCATCGAGTCATCAGGATAGAGTGCCATGTTACCAACGATCTTGCTCACTGCCGCTTGGACCTTTGGTGAACAACCGTAAGGATTCTCATTACTTGCCAGCTTGACAACGTCTTTGCTATCAATACCAAAATCGCGTACCACCAGTTCTATCGGCTTACCTGCCTCATAACTGACAATGTCGTCTAAGAGTGCATTAAACTTCATAACTCCCCTTTTGCATAACTGCCAAGGCAGGTGATCTCGTCTTTGTGTGCCTTAAGGACTTGTTGGACCTTCGTATCATCAATGTGACCGTAGATATCCATAAAGAACCAATAAGCAAACCCACTCTCATCATGTGCCGGACGTGACTCGATCTTACTCATATTGACATTTGCCTCGTCAAAATCACTTAAGAAGTTGACCAGTGCTCCCGCTCTTTCTGCATCTTTCAGACGGACAAAAAGGGAGGTCTTATCTTCGCCACTCTGCGCATTTTTAAAGTC
>JAUVKK010000243.1 GCA_030596305.1 Helicobacteraceae bacterium
GATGTGCTGTATCGTCGATCTACTTGCTTTATGCACTTTAAATGCAATCGCCATATGAATGATGGTCAGCAGTGATATCAATCCAACAGCATAAAGCTTACGTGTCATCTCCAGTGCCAATGTTGAATCAGGTGCGTAGATCAAAACATCTCCAATGCCGTGTTGCAAAAACATATATGTTCCTGTTCCTAACAGTGTCAACAGCCAAAAGGTCTCAAAGTAGCCATATATAGGTCCGATGTGTCCATAGACATCACCCTGTGCATTTTTGTCTCTTAAAAAGATGCCTAGGGCAAACAAAAAAAGTGAACCACCTATCCAGGCAGTGGCAGATAAAATATGGATAAATAATATGACATTCATAGTGATACTTTACGCTCTTTTTTTTAACAATGATTTGACATACCGCAAGATTTATAACCTTTATAAGCTCATACACTCTAAAATAGAGGTAGAACTCTCTACATAGGAATATACCATGGCTGATAAAAAAGATACTAAAGAACTATTCAAAGACTATGTTCCAGAGATCATGCACTATGATCCGGAAATAGATGGTGGAAGTGACCACCTCATCCGTGAAGACCTCATGTCAGAAAAAGAGCGTCTTAAGAGTTTGATCACAAAACGAAAAGCAGACAATCGCGGCGATAGAAGAGTACGACGCTAATACACTGCACGTTAGCACTAAGAATAGAAATATTATCTGCTTCTATTTTTAACATCTATACTTTCTTAATAATTTTCTTCTTTATTACTATTTAGTCCCTCTTAACCGCAAACTTACTAAAATCCCATAACAACTTAACAATCGAGATAAAAACTATGATTCAACAAGCCCACGAAGCTTACAACGCGCAAGACTATGGAAAAGCATTTACTCTCTATGAAGGTTTGGCTGCAAATGGTGATGCAACAGCCATGACCTCTTTAGCCTTTATGTACCAAAATGGTTTTGGTGTTGAGAGAAGTGATGCAAAGGCTTTAGAGTATTATCTAAAAGCAGCAGAGCAAAAACAGCCCTATGCCCTTTTTAACCTGGCACTTCTCTACAGTCACGGTATCGGCGGTGTAACACATGATCAGTTCAAAGCGTATGAGCTATACCTTGAAGCAGCAGAACGTGAAGTCCCTCCCGCAATGTATGAGGTGGCACTGATGCTGGAACGTGGACTGGGTTGTCTTCAAAACTATTCGGAATCAGCTTTTTGGTACGAAGAGGCAGCTAAGCGTGGTCATGTTGAAGCCTTTAACAATCTTGGAGCACTTTATAAAGAGGGCCATGGGGTTAACAAAGATTATGAACGTGCCTTTATCTGTTTCTCACGTGCTGCTGACAAAGAGTTGGCTGAGGGGTACTACAACCTTGGACTGCTGTATGATCAGGGTATGGGTGTCGAAGAGGACCATGACAAAGCACTTGACATGTGCCGTAAAGCGGCCTATGCAGGCCATGAAAAAGCAAAATTGATTATTGCCGGTCTTCAAGAAGATGGAAAGATCGTTTTTTAAATAACACCAATTTATAAGCCTATACACTAGGCTATCTTCTACATCAATAATCAAACTTCTATTTTGTTATAATATCTTCAAAATAACTCAAAGGCTTTACGTGTTTACAGGACTGATAAGAGAGATGGCAACTGTTAAAAGTCTAGCCAACAACACACTGACACTGCAAGCTTCTTATAAACCCAAGATGGGTGACTCTATCGCTATTAATGGTACCTGTCTCAGCGTAACTGCCTTGTCGGGTAACGGTTTCAGTGTTGAACTCTCTCCTGAGACGCAGAGTCACATCGCACTCGACCAGCTAAAAGGCAAGGTTCACATGGAACCGGCGATGATGATGGGGGACCGTTTTGAAGGGCATATCGTCCAAGGTCATGTCGACACCATCGGCACCATCACTCAGATCAAGAACAACGGTAACTCGTATGATGTCTTTGTTGAAATAGACCCTAAGCAGATCGCCTATATCGTTCCAAAAGGCTCCATCACTATTGATGGTGTCAGCCTAACCGTCAACGAGGTCTTTAAGAGCTCTTTTCGTCTGACTATTATTCCTATCACTATGAAAGAGACACTGTTCGGAAGTTATAAAAGAGGGAGTCGTGTCAATATAGAGACAGATATGTTTGCCCGCTACATTGAACATATTATTGCCCACAAAAAAGGGGCCCTCGACTGGGACACCGTCGACCATATAAGCGCGTTGTACTAACTAGAAGCTCACTCTCTTGAGTGCACCTCTAAAATCTATACTGCACCCCAAGATATACGATCCCAAAACCTTGACCGTATTGTTCATCGTTTGCAGAGGTATTAGAGTCCACCTCATAAGAGT
>JAUVKK010000037.1 GCA_030596305.1 Helicobacteraceae bacterium
AGAGGGCAGAAAGAGAGTTATCCTATCGAACTGCTGTATGCAATAACATACCCTTCGCTGTTTTTCTTAACCTCAAAAGAGATCTTTGAGAGAGAACCTATTACAGGTTATGCAGATCCAGCTGCTTTTAAAAAGCATTTAGAACTATATTAAGGTCACCTCTGAAGATATCTAGAGTTTTCAGAGGTGTCCTTAGGTGTTAGTGAGAGTCTTCGCTCTGTAACTCTTCTTCTATCGCTTCTAGAAGATCTTCAGCATCAATGTCACCTGTCTCATCCATAATGACGACCTTGTCATTTGTAAACGTTACTGTAGCGCTGGCACTGCTGTCACCGTCAGCTTTTTCAGCAATAATAGCATTAGACTTAAACTCTGTCATCTTCAAGCCATTTTTTTCACCGGCTTTCATAATAGCATCATGAACAGCCTCAGTCTTGGTATGACCTTGCAGTGTCAACTCAACACCACCACTTATAGAGTCTTCTGCGGTATGTATATTTCCACCACTACAACCTGTAAACAGGAGCATTGAAACAGCTGATGCCAGTACAATTTTTATCATTTTCTTCATCTTTTCCCTTTGTCTTGATGTGTGTCATAACTATAAAAACGTTCAATCATATAACAATTAACGTCAAATAGATTTGATATACCTCAATAAAGTGGTATTTATTACAATAAGGGCACCTCTATAAACCCTAGTTATCCTCAGCGATAGAGAGAAGTACATAATCAAGGCGACCCTTTGAAGACCTAGCCGTAGCTAAGTCGAAAAGGGACAACGCAGAGTATGTGTTTCTCTCTATTGCCCGAAGGGAGGAGATTAGTGACGCAATCTTTCACTTTTTTTCTTATTGCCTTAGCTATGGCTAGGGCGCAAAGAAAGAAAAGTAAAATCTCACATCTCTAATCTCCTCTGAGGCTAACTAGGGTTTTTAGAGGTGCCCATAAGACGGTTAGTGTGTCTCTTCATTTTGAAGTTCAGCTTCGATTGCTGCTAAAAGTCCATCTGCATCAAAGTTCCCACTCTCTTTCGTGATGACAACTTGCTCTTTGCTAAAGGTCACGGTAGCACTTGAACTGTTGTCTCCAGTTACTTTTTCAGCAATAATAGCGTTAGCCTTGAACTCAGTCATCTTTAGACCTTTGGCTTTACCTGCTTTTATGATTGCTTCGTGCAGTTTTTTACTTGTTGTGTGACTCTGGAGTGTTAACTCTGTACCAATGTTCACAGTATTATCTGCACTTTTGGTATTACTGTTACCGCAACCAGTGCTAAGAAGCATCACAACTGTTGAAGCAAGCGCAATATTAATCAATCTTTTCATTTTATTCCTTTTTCTTGATATGCGTCATGACTATAAAAACGTTCAATGATATAATAATTATCGTCGAATAGATTTGATATATCTCAATATAAAGATTACTTATGACGTCACTCGATCTTGTTATGATCCTGGTCTACACCTTCCCAATGTTTCTTTTTGCTATTGCCCCTGCACTTAAACTGGGCGATTACCTCGAAGAGAAATATGGTATCTCTGAAAAAACCAAACGTATTATTATGGTCGTTGGAACGGCTGTTGTCTCTTTGAGCTTAGCAGTGTTCTTACAGTTTGGGCATATCTATTAAGATGTTACGTTTTAGCACTATCTTGCTCATTGGATTTTTGACACTGATGGCTGCCCCTTTGGATGATGCTCTTGCTGCGTTTAAAGCAAACGAGTACACGAAGGCCTTTTCTCTTTATGAAAAAGAGGCTAATAAAAAGAACACTAAAGCACAGCGTGCCATGAGCTATCTCTACTTTAATGGTCTTGGGGTAGAGAAGAGTCAAGAGAGAGGTTTTTACTGGTTGAGTAAAGCAGCATATAATCTTGACATTACAGCACAATATGATATTGGGATGATGTACCTAACGGGTAGCAATACCACACCAAATCTTGAACAAGCACTCTTCTGGCTTGAACGTGCCGCCGATCTTGATCATCCTCAAGCACAGTATAACCTGGCACTTATGTACTACAGAGGAGATGCAACGGATCAAAATGTCACCAAAGCGGCTATCTACCTTGAAAAAGCAGCGCTAAGCGGTGATGTTAGCTCTGAAAAGATCGTTGGACGTATTTATATGCAGCTGATTAATTTTGACAAAGCAATACCGTGGCTTGAGAAAAATGCGCAGCAAGGAGATATTGAAGCGACCTATTTTCTTGCTGAGATCTACTGCTCACAAGACAAGTACATTGAGGCTGAACCATGGCTACAGCGAGCTGAGAAAGCGGGTTACGACAAAGCTGAACAGCTAAGGCAAACATGTAAACCAAAATAAGGACCACACTTATGAAAATCATTCTCTCACTTCTCTTTCTCTTCTCTCTTCACCATGCCAAATACATTGACTCAAAAGCCTGTGAAGAGTGTCATGAGAACATCTACCGTGAACATGCCGGTTCGATGCACCATAAATCTTCTATATTAAAAGATGAGGTTCACCGTAAAGTGGCAGAGATCACAACGCCGGACAAATACAGCTGTGCACTCTGTCATATGCCGGCGACCAAAAATCTGGCAGGTGTGATCCGTGGTATGGATCAGCCAAACCCTAAAGAGATCAGACACCAAGATGGGGTCTCATGTTTTTACTGCCATCAGATCAACAACATCTATCACTCAAAAGCGTTTAACATCAATTTTACGAGTTATAGAGATGGTGAGAAACCGATCTTTTTCGGTAACCTGGAAAATGCAGATGACAGTGATCAACACGGTTCTGCCAACCACCCTTTTTATAAAAACAGTGAAGTCTGTATGGGCTGCCACTCGCACAAAGAGAACAAGTACGAAGTGCAGGTCTGTAATACGCTTGACGCATCAAACAAACGCAGTGACTGCATTGGCTGTCATATGCCAAAGAAGCCTGGCATCATTGAGAAGTTCGATAAAAAAAGCCGCACTGAGTATGCTTCGCATGAGTTTTTAGGGATTCACTCTGAAGAGATGGTTAAAAAGGCGGTCAAGTTAGAACTGAAGAGAAGTAGTGATGGGGTGGCTTTGACTATCTCTAACAAGATGGGGCATACCATTATCACCCAGCCTATGCGTCTGAAGTTTGTTAAGACTGTTGTTACGCGAGGTAGTAAAGTTATCTGGAGCAACTTTAAAGAGAGCCCGATCGAAGACAAAGAAGCAACCTTTATCATTGTCTTTAAAGATGACAAAGGGGATGCTACGATGCCGGGCAGTGCTCGCGGTTTTAAAGTGCAGCAGAACCTGGAGGCCTTGGGTAGTAAAACAGTTAACTACACTATAGACGGTCTTAAAAAAGGGGATGAAGTAACATCGACCTGGATCAGTTATGCTGTTAATCCTAAGATCGCTAAGAAGCTTGAGTTGACTGATATGAGTGTGGCTCAACCCATTAAAGGGAGTTCTGTAACTTTGGTCATTGACTAAAGTTACTATTTCACATTGTCATTCCGGACTTGATCCGGAATCTACGAGTTTATTTGTCTTTTAAAGTTCTTATTGCGATTAACTTTCATTGACTACACTCTTTCCTTTTTTACTCGCAAAAAACGAAACCAAAAAGCGCTCGTGACGGCTTCAAGCCCGATAGCTATCGGGTGCCTTCCTTACACTCGTTCACTCCCTAAAAACGACTAACTCCCTACGGTCAGACAAAGCCGTTTTATTAACGGTCACTCTCTCCCTCCATTCAGCTTTGCAGATGCCACGAAAAGAGAAAGTGGTGACGCATCTATTAATATTAAAACTTCGTTTGAATTCCCAGTCAAACATTCTCTCAGCAGTTAGTACGTGAGCCGTATAAGTTTTAAGAACAACCTTTTGACTGCTTTAGAGATAAAGTATCTACGTATTAACAACAGCGTCTCTCTCTCTCTCTTTCTCGAAAACTATCTCTCTGACGCGACAGAGAGAAAAAGTTCGGCACACCACAGTTTAAAAGTAGAGGGAATTTAACATTGAGATAAAAATAATTAAAGAAAAGAAAAAGGAGTAGATTCCGTATCAAGTACGGAATGACGAGAGGATTGAATTTAGTAGAGAATATATTACAGAACAAAACGTATTGTTCTAAATACGTTTTATTGCTCGAACCACTTCAACTGAGTACGTAATTCAACAACCTTACCAACAACAATAAGAGCAGGAGTAGGAATATCCTTAGCCTTCTCAGTGATGTCAGCGAGTGTGCCAACGACCACCTGTTGGTCTTTGGTAGTTCCTTTAGAGATAACAGCACAAGGGTAGTCAGATGGCTTGCCAATCTCGATCAGTTTTTTACTGATCATCGGCAGGTTATGCAGTCCCATTAAAAAGACAATAGTGTCATCAGTTTTAAAGTTGTTCCAAGGGATCTGAGACTCTTTTTTATTTGGAGACTCGTGCCCTGTTACAACACGGAAAGAGACAGCAACACCGCGGTGTGTTACCGGGATACCTGCATATGCCGGAGCACTGACAGCAGAGGTGATACCGGGGATGATCTCAAATTTAACGTCTCTTTCAAAAAGGTAAGCTGCCTCTTCGCCGCCGCGTCCAAAGACAAAAGGGTCACCGCCTTTGAGACGAACAACATTGTCATGTTTTAGTGCGTTCTGATAGATCGTTTCGTTGATCTCGTCTTGCGGCATAATATGTCTGCCGTCTTCTTTACCGACATAGACAAACTCACAGCCGCTCTTTGCCTCTTTGAGGATGTCAGGGTTGGCTAGACGGTCGTAGATGATGACATCAGCCTCTTTGACAACACGAAAGGCCTTCATTGTTAAAAGTTCCATGTCCCCTGGACCGGCGCCGGTAAGATAAACTTTACCCATATTATATCCCTTGATTAAACTTCTATTAGTGTACTTGATTTTAGTTGCTTTACTTCTTGACCTATGTCTATAAAACAGACAAATAAACCGTTATTTGGCCTCTTCGTAGAGAAAGATACCTGAAGGTTTTTTGATCTGGAAGATCTCACGAGCGAGGTACCACTCTTTTGTATGTAACACTGCGATCTTATTAGTGTCATTGACTGAGACATAGAGGTTAGGTCTAACCTCTGACCATCGTACGTGCAGGACTTTACCGTCAAATTCAAAACGCTTGATAACCTTTAGTGTTTTTGTATCGATGATCTGAATGACGGGGAACTTTTTACCGCTGAATGTCACTGCCAGATACTTTTTGTCCGGCGATAGTGCCGTAAAGACAGGCAGACCCTCAGTCTCAATGTTTTTTACAAATTTAAAGTCAGGTGTATAGACCAAAACCTTGTTGTTTCCAACAGCAGGGATAAAGACATATCCGCCGCCGATACTCCAGAAACCGAAGTGCGGGACTTTGAGAACAGGTTTTCTGTCCTCTAGCAAGATATCGATCTTAGAGTACTTCATCGTGTCTAAGTTGACAACACCAAAGTAATCGCTTTTGAAAAAACCGGTAATGAAGTTGTTGTCTTTGATCATAGCGTCAAATGGCATGACACCGACATCTTCAAACTCTTTGTGGATGACAAATTTTGGAAGACCTTTTCCAAAGTTTGTATCTTTTAAAACAGTGATCTTGTCATTGTCCATCTGTGAGAAGATAAGGTAATCTTTGTAGGTCTTGATACCGACATTTTTAGAACCTGTCTCAAACGACTGCAGCGGGTTCAGGTCTCTGTCTAAGATGTCAACACTTTTTTTAGCGTAGTTGGCAACGGCAAGAAAGTTTTTAGTGATGGTAAAACCGATAGCACTGTCGCTGGTCTTTAACTCTTTTACGATAACCTCTTTTTCAGGGTCAAACTTGACAACCCAACCGTCGCGACTGATGACATAACCATCTTTGCCCTCAAACTTGACAACACCGTGGTTCATGTTGTGCATGCCCTTCATATGACCTTTTGTCATCCCTCTATCGATTACTGCGAGAGAGTTGCTCTCTCTCTCAACAACAAAGATCTTCTCATTGGTGTTCATAGCGGACAAAATAGGGTTGACACCTTGTGCATTTACGCTTGTAAAGCTTAATCCTAAAAGTACGCTACTTAGTAATAGTTTTTTCAACATAATCAGTCTCTCTTTCTCTCTTGTTCAGTTAAATAACATGATGGGTCTTCACTCCACAGATCACCGGTAATAGCATAAGCACGTGCGCGTGAGCCCCCGTTACAGATATCAAGTTGTTCACAGGTCGCACAGATGCCACCGATCTGTTTTCTTGGGTGGATACGCAGCTGATCGAGCAGTTCGCCGCCTTGCCAAATATCACCAAAGTCCTGTTCGATGATATTACCAACAGTAAGTGGAAAGAATGGGTCTGGACGTACATCACCCTCAGAGTTGATGTTAAGCAGTTTACGACCCGCACTGTTACCGCCCCAGGTGACCAGACGTTTGCGCATCTTCTCTTTAAGCTCAGGGTACTTCTCAGCGAATCTGTTCAAGAACATGACTGCATCCATCTCCATGTTACCTGTAACGATCTCGATATCTCTGCCACTCTCGTAGTATTCAAAGGCTTTGTCCAAGATAAAGTCAACAGCTTTGCGTCGCTGCTCTTTGGTCAGGTCCATCTTAAGATTGTCAAGACCGCGGCCAGAGTAGACAAGATGAGAGATGTAGATCTTTGGAATGTTCTCTCTTTCGACAAGATCGAAGATATACTCTAAAGAGCCAAGTGTATCTTTTGTAACAGTGAACCTAATGCCAACCTTGGCTCCCGTAGCGTTTGCCAGTTGAACGGCCTTAAGTGTCTCTTTAAAGGCACCCTTGAGCCCACGGAAGTAGTCATGTGTTGGCTCATCACCATCAATACTGACACCAACATAGTTAAAGGTGTCAACAATGCGTTGTACATTGCCCTTGGTAAAGTAGAGCCCATTGCTTGAGAGGTAGGTAACAATACCGTTCTCTTTACAAAAGTCAGCGATCTCAAAAAGATCTTTACGTGTCAGTGGCTCACCACCAGAGAAGATGATAAATTTAACGCCGTTGGCTTTCATCTCTAAAATGGTCTTTTTGATCTGCTCTGTGGTCAGTGTATCGACTTCATCCAAAGTCGATTTTGAGTAGCAGTGCAGACAAGAGAGGTTACAGCGGTTGGTGAAGTTCCAAATAGCAATGGAGCCGTCAAGTACACGCTCCGGCTTGTTCTCAACAACAGAGCTGATGAGGTTAGAGAGTCTAAACATTATTTTGTCCCTTTATAGGTAAGGATATAGTCTGAAATAAGATCTAATTCGTTATCGCTCAGGTTAAACTGAGTCATAACCGTACGTTTATAGCCAAAGGCCTTATACATCGACTCAGGGGAGATGACATAGGCTTTGATCTCATCTTTTGTACGTTTGTCTGCGATCTCGCTGAATGGAGGTCCGAAAGCAACAGCTGTCTGGTGATGACAACCCCAACAGTGTGTCTCAAAGACTTTTTTCCCGTCTGACTCTTGGGCAAGCAGGGCGGAGCAAAAAGCGAGTGATATAAGTAAACTAAGTCGCATCATTTTTCTTTAAATTCATTTTTATATACTATCCAAAGATATCTTGGATAATTAGTTACGTGAGCATATATTAAGGGATTTAGACAAATAAAGCATTGACGCATATCAAGGG
>JAUVKK010000195.1 GCA_030596305.1 Helicobacteraceae bacterium
GTCAATGAAAATGATGTTACTGCAACGGACGAACTGGTTGTAGGGGACAATGATCAATTGTCAGCGTATACAGCAAATGCTGTGGACGCTGAGATGTTGTTAATACTCTCAGATATTGATGCTTATTATGATCATGATCCAAGAACACATAGCGATGCTAAGATCTTGAAAGAGGTCACTGTTATCAGTGAAGATGAGCTTGCTCGTGAAGCTTCACCTCATGGTACTTTTGCCACAGGCGGTATTGTGACAAAATTGAAGGCGGCAAACTACATGTTAGAACATGGCCGCAGTATGTTTTTGGGCTCAGGTTTTGATCTTTCTGATGCAAAAGCATATCTGTTAGATGGTACACATAAAGGTGGAACACTATTTACAACAGAGGTTGAATAATGAATGTCATCTTTATGGGAACACCAGATTATGCAAGTGAGATCTTAGAAACTTTAGTAGCTGATGAGACGATTAATGTAGTCGCTGTCTATACCCAACCTGACAAACCGGTTGGACGTAAAAAGGTGATGACCCCGCCGATCACTAAAACGGTAGCCTTGGAAAACAATCTGCCTCTCTATCAGCCGACACGTCTTCGTGATGAAACGACGGTTACAGAGCTTTTGCGTATCCCATGTGACTATATTGTTGTAGCAGCGTATGGTCAGATCTTGCCAAAAGCGGTGTTGGATCATGCTCCTTGTATTAACCTGCACGCATCGATCTTACCGGACTACCGTGGGGCAAGCCCTATCCAGCAGGCCATTTTAAATGGTGACAAAGAGACTGGTGTTACGGCGATGATGATGGATGTGGGTCTTGATACGGGTGATATCATCAAAATCGAGAAGATCAAGATCGCAGATGATGAGATGGTATCTACCCTTTTTGATCGTTTAACGAAGTGCGCTTCAACACTTACAGTGGATGTACTGAAAAACTTTGATCAATACAATGCAGTACCTCAAGATGATGATGCATCTACACACTGTGCCAAGGTGACAAAACAAGAAGGTCTTGTAGCCTTTGATGATGCACAGTCTCTATACAACCGCTACCGTGCCTTTACCCCTTGGCCGGGTGTCTATCTAGAGAGTGGTCTAAAACTTAAAAAGATGACATTAGTTGAGTCTGTGAAAAGCTATAAAGCAGGGGAGATCCTCTCAATAGATAAAGAGACGATCACTGTTGGCTGCGATAAGGGTTCTATCTCTATTGAACTGGTTCAGCCTGTCTCTAAAAAAGAGATGAGCGTTATCGCTTATCTAAATGGTAAGAGGCTCTCTCTTGCAGATACACTCGCTTAATTCGGTAGACTCCACACAACGTTATCTCTTGGATGCTCTGAAAGAGGGCAGATTCACTTCTCCTGTCTGTGTAACGACTGAGCGGCAAGAGTCAGGCAAAGGCAGTCGTGGTAACAGCTGGAGTGGATTGGATGGCAACCTCTTTTTCTCTTTTACAGTTGCTCGAGATGACCTACCGTCAGACCTAAAACTGGAATCTTCTTCTATTTACTTTACTTATATCTTAAAAACGGTGTTAATGGAGATGGGCTCATCACTTTGGTTAAAGTGGCCTAATGATTTTTACCTGGATGACAAGAAGATCGGTGGGGCCATAACAAACCTCTATAAAGAGCACCTAGTCTGCGGTATAGGCCTTAATACAAGGGTTTCTCCGGAAGGTTTTGCCAAGCTCGACATTGAAATTGATAATGAAACAATATTAAAACATTACTTCGATATCTTAAAAAATCCACCAAGCTGGAAGAAGATTTTTAGCAATTATGAGGTAGAATTTGTCAAAAGCAGAAGCTTCTTCACCCACAGCGGTGATACAAGACTTTCATTAGAAAATGCCATATTATTAGACGATGGTTCGATAGAGTGTGATGGACAAAGGATATTTAGTTTACGATGAGTGAAATTATAGTAATTGCCAACCAAAAGGGTGGTGTAGGAAAAACAACAACTGCTGTCAACCTTGCTGCCTCTTTGGCTGTAGAAGGTAAAAAAGTACTCTTGATCGATGCTGACCCTCAAGCGAATGCTACAACGTCACTTGGTTACAGTCGTAATGATTATGAATTTAACATCTATCATGTGCTTATAGGTACTAAAAAACTTCGTGACATCATCTTAAAATCAGAGATAGCGACACTTGACCTTGCTCCGGCTAACATTGGACTGGTTGGTGTTGAAAAAGAGTATTACGATGCGGGTAATACCAAGGGCCGCGAGCTTATTATGAAAAAAGCACTTGCCCAGGTCAAGACGTCATATGATTATATTGTTATTGACTCACCGCCTGCGCTTGGGCCGATGACGATCAATGCACTTTCAGCAGCCAACTCAGTGATCATTCCCATCCAGTGTGAGTTCTTTGCACTAGAGGGTCTGGCACAGCTTCTCAACACGGTACGTCTTATTCGTAAGACGATCAATCCACGTCTTGAGATCAAAGGTTTCTTGCCAACGATGTACAGTGCACAGAACAACCTCTCAAAACAGGTCTTTGCTGACCTGCGCCAGCACTTTGACAACAAACTGTTTAAAGATATGGACGAAGAGCTGATCGTGATCCCACGTAATGTACGTTTGGCAGAGAGCCCAAGTTTTGGTAAACCTGCGCTTCTGTATGATGCAAAATCAAGTGGATCGATCGCTTATCAAAATTTAGCGCAAGCTATTATTGCGTAAGAGGGTAGAGCGTGGCAAAAAATAAAGCAAAATCATTAGGTCGTGGACTTGGTGAACTTCTCGGTGAGATCGAAGAGGCTTATGACAGTGAAGTACCAAATACAGAGTCAGTAGTAGACCTTCCACTGTCTCAGATAAAAGCTAACCCTTTTCAGCCGCGTAAACATTTTGATGAACGCTCTTTAGCAGAGCTGTCTGACTCTATAAAGAATTATGGCCTTATTCAGCCTGTCGTTGTTGTAGAAGATATTGATGGCTACATTCTGGTAGCAGGTGAACGTCGTCTTCGTGCAAGCAAGATGGCTAAACTCAAGACTATTCGTGCGGTTATTGCCCA
>JAUVKK010000062.1 GCA_030596305.1 Helicobacteraceae bacterium
TGAAAATGAGTCACTTAACAAGCTCCATATGATCATGACGGCAAAGGGGTATAAATATCCGGACTATATCTCTGCACAAAAAAGATTTGCCTTAGAGAGACTTCCTGTTCTTATTGCGAGAATGGAAATGCATAAATAAACCAATGCATAATGTCTCAACAAGTTTTTTAAATGAGCGGTATAACCTTATTTGTTCACTTACTCTTCTTCCAACTCCATACACACTGAATTAATACAATACCGTAAGCCTGTTGGTGCCGGACCGTCGTCGAAGAGGTGGCCTAAATGGGCATCGCATTTTGCGCATAACACTTCGATTCGGACCATGCCGTAGCTCTCATCTCTTTTCTCTATGATCGCATCTTCTATGGCTTCGTAATAACTTGGCCAACCTGTTCCGGAATCAAACTTGGTCTCAGAGTGGAAGAGTGGGGCACTGCAGCAGATGCATCTGTAGGTTCCTTCGTCATGGCAGTCATAATATGCACCGCTGAAAGGTGCTTCTGTTCCATGTTCACGGCATACGACGTAGGCTTCTGGTGAGAGTTGTTCTCGCCATTCGAGGTCAGACTTGGTGATTTTCGGCATACTTGTTCCTATCCAGTAATTGCTAAGGATATTAACACAGCATAGAGATATGAAGCTAAGTTTTTAGTGGATGTAAAAAAATATTTGAAATGTTTAAGAGAGGGTGTCACGCAAAAGTGCGTGACGAAGGGTGACTATTTTCCAGCAGCAACGCGGTCTTTAAGAGACTTACCAGCTTTGAACTTAGGAACCATTTTATCTTGAGTCGTATAAGTTTTATCAGTACCAGGTACTTTACCACTTTTACCTTTTTGAAGTGTTGCAGCAAAGCTACCAAAACCTACTAGAGAGATATCTTCTTTACCTACTAGTGCTTCTGTTACAGCTTCTGTAAATGCTTTGATTGCAGTTTCTGCTTCAACTTTAGTTTTGTACTCACCGTTTTTTTGAACTAGTTCAACGAATTGTGCTTTATTCATGTGGAATGCCCTTTTTTTAAAGATGTTTGACACCAAATTCTTCCCTATATTAGGGGGTTCAATGATTCAACTAGGACTACTTTAT
This sequence comes from Helicobacteraceae bacterium, assembly GCA_030596305.1. Taxonomy (GTDB): domain Bacteria; phylum Campylobacterota; class Campylobacteria; order Campylobacterales; family Sulfurimonadaceae; genus Sulfonitrofixus. The sequence continues at coordinate 1,093 of JAUVKK010000062.1, forward strand.
ACTCAATAAGCTTAAAGTTTTCTTCTTTTTATAGGATTTGGGTATAAATTGTGAAAAATAGCTGTTTTTTTTCACAAACCCCTACGTTTTGGGGCTTTATAGGGGTTTCTTTTTTTAAGATTGAGAGAAAAATTGATGGAGTAGATAAGAGAAACTTATCTGCAGTTTAGTGGATTTTTAGAAGATCGCTATAGTCAAACTTGGAGAGATCGAGATAAAACTCACCGCCGTGCTGCAAAATTCTAATGTCACTGCCATAAGCACCGGCAAAACGGCGTTTGATCAAACGTTTTTCCATCGCTTCCAAACCGATGTTTTTCAGGTATTGCCGCAGCGAGATCTTATGCGGATTGTGTGCCTCTTGAGTTGGGCTTTTTGCTGCAAGTGGTACTTCAAATTCTTCATCAAGGTCAATGTCTACACTGTCGAGTGGCTGACTAGACTCGATTGGTCTAGGTTGGGAGAGTTGGAGTTTAGTGTTGATAAGCTCTAAAACAGTTTTGAGCTGTTCATCTTTACTTTGGTAGAGGTGCTCAATACGGCTGCGCTCTTCACGAAGCATCTGCTCTTTGTCATTGATAAGTCTGTCTATCTTGCTTTCAAGTTCATCGATCTTATCTTTGAGATGTTGGTTCTCTTTTTGATAAAGTGCGATAATGGTACCGACAGAGGTCTTCTGTTTCTGTTCAGGGGTACTTGATAACAAGATGTAAACGATACCCTGGTCAATAGTATAGTTCAACTCTTTGCTACGGAGTTTAGTATGGATCGTGGCAACAGGCAGGTCAAATCGATCTGCATATTCATCTATACTAAGACGCATAGTCTTCCTTTATTATCATTTAGACACGTTATAGTGTGCCGTTATTATTCGTTCATCGATTTTAACATAATTGAGACCTCTGAGCAAACCTGACATTCTCAGAGGGATTTACAGATGTGAGATTGTACACTACTTTTCTTGAGTCATAGCCATAGCTACGACGATGGAAAACAGTGTGCAAGATCGCTTCTGTAAAGCCCTCCCACAGGGCAGATAGAGAGACACACTAGTACTGCGTTTAAAGCACTTGAAGCTACCAGTAGCTCCTTCGTACTTTCGCCTTGTACTAGCATATCTCTCTATCTGCTGAGAACGTCAGGTTTGCTCAGAGGTCTCAAATTCAATTATGCTCAACCATTGTAACCATATGGTTGCTAAGGGCTGTTAAAATACTATAAATCACAAGGGACTATATTAATGAAAAAAAGAACAAAGATCTTAGCAACAATCGGACCGGCATCCGATACATTAGAGCAGTTAGAGGCTTTGATCAGAGCCGGTGTTAATGTCTTTCGTATGAACTTTTCACATGGTACACATGAATATCACTCTGCAGTATTGACACTTATCCGTCAAGCGATGAAAAATACGGGTCTGATCGTAGGTGTTTTGCAGGATATCAGCGGACCAAAAGTCCGTATCGGAAAACTCGAAGAGGAGTTCATACTAAAAAATGGGGACATATTAGAGTTTATCCAAGATGATATTGTAGGTGTTCAAGTCGCTGAGGGACATTACAGACTTACGATCAATCAACGTGACATATTAGCAAAGGTCAAAGAGGGTGAGTTTATCTACCTTTATGACGGAAATATTCGTGCCCAAGTCAAGAGTGTTGGCGAAACAGTTGTGACAGTGGTGCAAAACAGTGGAAAACTCTCTTCAAACAAGGGGGTTAACTTTCCGAATACCCGTATAGGTATTGATGTCTTAACGCTGAAAGACCGTAAAGATATGCTCTGGGGAATCGAACACGGTGTTGACTTTATGGCCATCTCTTTTGTACAAAATGCACAAGATATGCACGATGCCAGAGAGATCGTTGAGACACATGGCGGAGACCAGCAGCTTTTTGCCAAGATCGAAAAGTTTGACGCAGTCGAAAACATAGATGAGATACTAGGTGCCAGTGATGGAATTATGGTCGCACGTGGAGACCTTGGTATCGAAGTACCCTACTATGAAGTTCCAGCCATTCAAAAAATGATCATACATAAAGCCAATGAAGCAAGTAAACCCGTTATAACGGCTACGCAGATGCTGCTCTCCATGACAGAGAGTGAGACAGCGACGCGAGCAGAGATCTCGGATGTTGCCAATGCCGTCTTGGACGGTACGGATGTGGTCATGCTTTCAGAAGAGAGTGCTATTGGGCATAATCCGGTTTTAGCAGTAGAGACTATGTTCAACACGATTTGTGAGACAGAGAAGATGTATCCGTATGATAAGTTTTCAGGCTACAGCATGCACGACGAGATGGATGTCATCGATGAATCGGCAGTGATGCTGGCAGACAATCTTAATGCCAATGCGCTTCTTGCTTTGACGACCTCTGGGCAGTCGGCGAAGAAACTGGCACGCTACCGTCCAAAAAAGGCAATACTCGCCATTATGCATGATGAGCGTATTGCACGTTCTTTGACAATTGTATGGGGCGTTGTACCTGCCTTTTTAGTGGATAAAAATTCTCTTGAAGAGATGATGTGTCAAGTCATTAAAAAAGGCTTGCAAGATAAGGTGCTGGACAGAGAGGGATGTTATGTCCTGACGGCGGGTGATCCTGTTGGTGTCGCAGGTACGACAAACAGTATTCGTATTTTACGAGCCCATGAGCTGAGCTATTTTGACAAGTGAGACCTTTTTAGAGGATCTTATTTGGATGCGCTGTTAAGGTGCTCGTGAATATGCTCTATGCTCTCGTGATGAGGGTTCTCTATAAAGTGACTGTTTAAAAGTTGTTTTAAGCGGTTTTGGTTGAAACGCCAAAAGTGTTCATGGTCGAACTTTGGATGCTCTTTCATCTGTTTTAAGATTCCCTCTTCATCGAGTGTTCCATCTCCAATGACATCATACATCATATTTTTTAGCTTTTGGGTAGAGATATGGTTTGTATCGTCATCTTCCAGCGGCTTATTAGGCATAAAAGCATACAGCTTCCATCCGCTGAAACCTAATGCTGATACAAAGGCAACCATCATTGCTATCTCAACTGTTGTCATTCACTGCCTTTTTTGCTAATAAGTTTAACCATTTTTCGCCTTTTCGTTCTTGACGTACGTCATCGCTTAGCCAGATCTCCAACAGTTGTAAGGTGTTGATCTGTGAAAAGAGTGTTTTAATGCTCTTCTGATTCAGCGGTGTAAAATGGCGACCCTCTTTATTGTATTCATTCTCTCCATATTTGAATGAGGCATAGAATATACCACCGTCTTTCAATGTTGTAGTGAGGTGCTCAAAAGTTTTTGAAAGTTCTGAAAATGGAAGATGCAAAAGAGAGGCTGCGGCCCAGATACCGTCATATACTTCAATATCGTTAATTTCATCAAAGCTAAGGCACTTGACTTCTTGATCGATATGCATCGATGCAAGTGCTGCCATCTCTTTTGAAGCATCAAAGGCCTCGACTCTGTATCCTTCTAACAAGAAGTATCTGCTGTCTCTACCGCTACCGCAGCCGGCATCTAAAATATACCCTTCTACCGGTAGCAATGGTAAGAATCTTTGATAGATCTCACGCATCTCTTTATTGTAGGTGTTGTCAAAAAAGTTCTGGGCATTGTCTGCATAATATTTTAAGGTCGAATTCATAAAGAGATTGTAGCAATTTAGATAGAATATCTTTATGAAAAAAGATGAAGTATTTAACAAGCCTATAGAGAAACAGTTTGAGTTTGATGCGGAGATAGCGGCAGTCTTTGATGACATGCTGCAACGTTCTGTTCCCTTTTATGCCGAGGCGATGAAATTGACACAGCGATTTGCAAAGAACTATCTCCCTGAAGGTGGTCTGGTCTACGACTTGGGCTGCTCTACCGCTTCAACTCTCTTGGATGTTGAACGTTCGTTAGAGGTCGATGCCAGACTGGTCGGTTTAGATAACGCACCTTCGATGTTGGAGCAGGCACGCAAAAAGATCGTGGCATTTAACTCAAAGGTCGAGGTGAAAGAGGCTGACATTATGCGTTATGACTATCAGCCTTGTGATGTTGTGATCAGTAACTATACACTTCAATTTATTCGTCCTTTAGTGCGTGAAGAGTTGATCAAGAAGATCAGCAGTGTCATGAATGAGGGGGGTGCTTTTATCTTTAGTGAAAAAGTTGTTACACCGAACTCAAAATTGAACAAAGAGCTGATCGACTGTTATTATGACTTCAAACAGACGCAGGGATATAGTCAATATGAGATCGCCCAAAAGCGCGAAGCCCTGGAAAATGTACTGATACCATACTCGGAGTCAGAAAACATCGAGATGGCAATTCGATCTGGTTTCTCACACTGTGAATGTATCTTTCGCTGGGCCAACTTCGCAACGTTCATCGCGATAAAATAGGATAGTCATGCTGCAACCGTCTGTTATTAAACATTTTAAAAAACTTTGTGAGATCCCTCACTGCTCGTATGAAGCTGAGGTGATGAGAGAGTACCTTGTGACGACCTGTTCAGGTTACGGTTATGCTGTCACAGTCGATGAGGTCGGTAATGTCTTGGCGAAACATGTGAATGCTCAGGTGACACTGCAAGCGCATTACGACATGGTCTGTATTGGAGTTTCCTTTCCTTTGTCGTTGCAAGAGGATGCAGGCTGGCTCTCAGCTAATGACTCTACACTGGGTGCAGACAATGGTATGGGTATGGCCATGATGCTCTCATTGATGCAAGAGGGTGTAGCAGTTGACTGCCTTTTTACAGCCGAAGAGGAGGTTGGTCTGATCGGTGCGCGGGGCCTTGAGTTGGATCTTACAACACCGTTTTTGTTAAACCTTGACTCTGAGGAAGAGGGCATTGTGACCATCGGCTGTGCCGGAGGTGTTGATATCATAGCCACCAAGAGACTGGAACGTCAAAAAAAGATGTTACATCTCTATGAGTACCATATAAACGGTCTTGCAGGTGGACACTCGGGTGTTGATATTGATAAAGATATCCCTAACGCTATTTCACTTCTTTTTAAAAAGCTGTGTGACACTGAGAGTTATATCGTTGAGGTCAATGGCGGTGAACGTCGTAACTCTATTCCAAAAAAAGCAGACATTATATTTGGTCTTGAGTCAGAGACT
>JAUVKK010000269.1 GCA_030596305.1 Helicobacteraceae bacterium
CCTTCCCAGAACAGCTCCATGTTACCAGTAGCAGTTACCTCACCGATAACAGCCGCATCAAGGTCCCATTTCTCAAAGATATCGATGATCGCCTGCTCTGAGCCTTTTTTAGCACAGATCAGCATACGCTCTTGAGACTCAGAGAGCATAAAGTCATATGGTGTCATGTTCTCTTCGCGAGCAGGTACCTTGTCCAGGTGCATGATCATTCCTGAACCAGAACGTCCTGCCATCTCAAACGAAGATGAAGTAAGACCCGCTGCACCCATATCCTGGATACCGACAACATAGTCAGTTTTGAAAAGCTCTAGACACGCTTCTAGAAGAAGTTTCTCTGTAAACGGGTCACCAACCTGTACAGTAGGACGAAGTGATTTTGACTCTTCTGTAAATGAGTCAGAACTCATCACTGCACCGCCAAGACCGTCACGACCTGTTTTTGAACCAACGTACATAACCGGATTACCAATACCTTCTGCCTTACCGTAGAAGATCTCATCAGCTTTAGCGATACCAAGGTTAAAGGCATTGACAAGGATGTTACCGTTGTAACACTCATCGAAGCTGATCTCACCACCGATAGTCGGAACACCCATACAGTTACCGTAACCACCGATACCATCAACAACACCGCGTACCAAGAAACGCTGGTGTTTACTTGTTTTGTCATCATTTGTCACATTACCAAAACGCAGTGAGTTTAGACTTGCTACCGGGCGAGCACCCATCGTAAAGACATCACGCATGATCCCGCCGACACCTGTTGCTGCACCTTGGTACGGTTCGATGAATGAAGGGTGGTTGTGGCTCTCCATCTTGAAGACAGCTGCATAACCGCCACCAATGTCGATAACACCGGCATTTTCACCCGGACCCTGGATAACCCATGGTGCTTTAGTCGGAAAACCATTGAGGTGTTTCTTAGAAGACTTGTATGAACAGTGCTCAGACCACATCGCAGAGAAGATACCGATCTCTACAAAGTTAGGCTCACGGCCTAAGATACTTTTGATGTTGGCATACTCTAAGTTTGAAAGCTTATGGTCTTTAAGTACTTGTTCAATATTCTCTAATGATTGGCTCACGTTTAGTCCTTGGTAAGGGTCTGTAAGCAAGTCGTTTATCGATCTGCTTACAAAATTTTTAATTTTAAGACGCGATTATACCAAAAAACAATTTTAACTCAGATTTTAATCCCGCCTATCATGATAAAAATAGACGCTCTTGTAGTTAAAAGTATCTATAATAAGCTTTCTGACATCGTTACTTTTCTAACGTTGCCTTAACACTAGATAGATATAGAAATTTTAGAGCTACCCTTAAGAAACTTCTGTTTACAATAAATCAATTATTTTTATCGTCACTGGAGCATCCCATCTTTTCTAAAACAGCACAATATGCATTTCGCATCGTAATCTTTATGTCGAGTGACACCGAAAGACTCTTTTCTGCAGCCTATATTCATGAAAAAATCGATATTCCATATAAATACCTCACAATGTTGATGACTAAACTGGCTAAGGCTGATCTTTTAGAAGTAACGCGTGGTCGCAATGGTGGTTTTTCACTAAGTCGTGAAGTAGATAATATCTTTTTGGTTGATATTTTGAATGCAATTGATGAGAACAACTGTACAAACTGTGCTTTTTCTGAAAGTGAGTGTGATGAGCTGAACCCATGTTCACTGCATGATGTCTACAAGGTGCCTAAACAAGCACTTGTTGATATGTTGTTAACAACATCTCTGGCGAACATCGATCCAAAACTGATGTAACAGCTGTTACGTCTTACTCTTCTAACCTAGCCAGTATTCTATCTGGCTTTTTCCTCTTAATTAAACTCTTTTAGTCACTTCTAACAGATGCCATCCAAATTGTGTCTTAATCGGCCCGACAACCTCACCTACATCTGAAGAGAAGACTGCTTTGTCAAATTCCGGTACCATCTGACCCGGGCCAAACTCTCCCAGGTTTCCGCCGTCACGGCT
>JAUVKK010000031.1 GCA_030596305.1 Helicobacteraceae bacterium
TCTCTCTGAGTCGGGGAGAACCAACTGGCTTGCAGGTTCATACTGACTGCTAGAACTAAAATCCATCTCATATTATGCTCCTTTTATTTCGCACCTATTTAGCACTCAGGGTCTCAATTAGCACCCTTTTCGCATTGAAGATTGTATCACAGATAATCTATGAGTAGGTGATGAATAGCACCTTAGGCACGGGCTTAGATGGCTGTAGAGTCGGTGGGGTGGGGGCTGTAGCGAATTGCATATTTACTATATAGTAATCTATATGTTTTTTCAAGGATTTATCATAACAAAATGCCATATTTAAGGCATTTTATGAAAATTTTTGCAAGAGAACTGTTATTTATATTGTTGACCTGGTCTAAGTGTCAAAACAGAGATCTCACTTGGTGCAAAAACACGTACTGGTGGGCCCCAGTAACCTGTTCCCCGGCTGACAAAGATCTGTTTTGAGGATGTTACTGCATGCAGACCTGCTAAAAACGGCTGTTGCAGCATGACTAAAAAACCAAAGGGAAAAATTTGACCGCCGTGAGTATGACCGCTTAACATCAAGTCATACACCTTATCTTTGACAAGCTCAATACTTTTTGGCTGGTGTGAAAGCAAGATAGTCGGTACGGTTTTGTCAACACCTTCAAACGCCCTGTAAGTATCGACAGGCAGTGTCTCAAAACGAATAGACTGCAGATCATTTATACCGACAAGGTTCAGAGCATTATTGCCGTCTCTAATCATAACACTCTCATTTAAAAGTGCTTTGACATTTAACTCAGGCATATAATTGGCAATATCCTCAGCACCATGATAATATTCATGATTGCCTAAAACAAAATAGGTGCCAAATCTGCTCTCCAGCTCTTTTAATGGTGAGAGGTCATCTTTGGCATCTTCTATCTTTCTGTCAACAAGATCACCGGTGATGACAACGATGTCTGGTTTCAACGCGTTAATACGCTCAACGCACTCATGCACAAATGCTTTACCTATAGTATTGCCAATATGCACGTCGCTGAGTTGAACGATCGTCAATTCATCAAAGCCGAGGTCATCAATGAAAACATCCACCTTATTAAGCTCAGGTCTTTTAATACCGCCGACCAGACCCTTGATAATATAAGAAAATGCCAGGATCAGCATCGTCACGTCAAAAGCGATCTTCATAAAACGTCTACGGCCCTGATCAAAAGGGATCTGCTGTGCAGTTGTGTGGACAAGATCGTAGAGCAGGGTGATAAAAAAGAGAGAGACAGTCACAGCAACTGAAAGGCTGAGTGTATAGTAGAGTGCAGGGGACTCGACAATAGGGTGAAAGATCATCTGAACAACAAAAAAGATCTCAAGCACAAATACGGCTATTAAAAAGATAAAGCTGATGTTTTCTACATTAAAATGCAGACGTTTGACAAGTCTTTTGTAGATATATGCGTTCATCAGGTACATAACACCGATAAAGGCAAGCGGAAAGAGGGTGGTGCTCATTACTCTTTTACCTCATAATCAATATTCTCTTTTTGCATATAGTCAATAAACAGTGAAAAGTATTTGAGCGTCAACTGCTCGTCATACGAGGCTACCGACATCTCTACGTTTGCTTTTGCATTGACAAACATTGGCAGCGATGAACATTCAAGCTCTGCAGGAAGACTTTTCATAATCGTAATAAAGCGCTCTTCACTGCAACGTGCGAGAAAGGTCTTTCGAAAAAGCGGTCTGTTCTGAGGTAAAAAGCGTTCAATAGCCTCTTCAACCATGGTATGTGCCATCTCTGGAAATCCGGGCATAAAGAAAAAACGGTCGTCCAGGAAAAAGCCCGACATATTATTGACAGGGTTTTTAAGAAGAGAAGCATCTTCAGGTAGCTCTGACATATGAATACGGTTTGGAAATGCACCTTCACCAAAACGCTCGACAATGTCTTTTTCAAACTGCTTATGACGAACTAAAGCTTTTGACGTAAAGACCTCCGCAGCAATTTCACGTGTAAGGTCGTCCGGAGTAGACCCGATACCGCCAAAACAAAAAAGTATGCTTCTATCATCATACAACACACGTCTGAAACTGCTTGTTATAAGTGCCTTATCATCTTTGATGATCTCTACACTGTAGAGTGTGTATCCGCGTTCAGCAAGCGTTTTTTTTACAAAATCAAAGTGTTTGTCGACTCGACGGCCGTTTAAGATTTCTGAACCGATGATAACAGCATAAATGTGGGGTTCATTCACGGAATGTTCCTTATTTAATAAATATTTCTTATAGTTTAGGTTTAGTTATTCTATTAATATTTGAAAAAGTTTAATAATGTTTAAATTAATAATGAATGACTAGAAAGGAAAAGCATGTTTGACTTTAACACGCTTCCAGAACTTTTTACACATATTCAACACAACATAAGAGTGCCATATTATCTTAATTACAGAAACAATGAAGAGTGGGAAAGTATCTCAAGTGAGACCTTTGTTCAGACGGTGCAAAGCTTGAGTGAAAGCTTTAGAAGTGTCGGTGTTGTCAAAGGGACAGCCGTCGGTATAGTCTCACCGTCATCACCATTTTGGCTGATGGTTGACTTTGCTTTGCAAAACATCGGTGCAGTGAGTGTTCCAATGTTTTTCAACATTGCCACAGAAAATCTGGTTTATGAACTTGACGATGCGGATGTAGAGTACCTGTTTATTGCCAATATAGACGAGAGTAAAGAGCTGAAACAGCTTCTGAACAGTATGAAATGTGTTGTGGTTAAAGATACGCTGATCGATATCAGCAGTGAGAACATATACACTTGGAACGAATTTCTAGGTCTTGAGTACAAAGGTAACGATGAGATAACAATCAAACCTGAAGACCTTGCTACCATCATCTACACAAGTGGTTCAACCGGTCGACCGAAAGGTGTAGAGCTTACACACGAAAACTTGACCATACAGGTAAAAGATGCTGAGACTGCTCTGCCGCTGCGTCAAAGTGATGTGATGTTGAGTCTGTTGCCGCTTGCCCATATTTTTGAGCGTATGGTGATGTATTTCTACCTTGCAAGCGGCACAAAGATCTATTTTGTAGACGATGTTCAAAGAGTAGGAGAATATATCAAAGATGTCAAACCTTCTGTAATGTTGGTTGTACCAAGACTGTTGGAGAAGATCTATACAAAAATACACCTCAATATAGAAGAAGCACCACCTGCTAAACGTCTGGTAGCCGGAATTGCTTTTTGGTGGGCACGCGTGCGCAACCCGGATGTGGCGCAGCGTGGTTCTATCGACACTGTGTTTAACAAGATCGTCTATCAAAAACTGCTTGACGCCCTCGGCGGTAATCTGCGTCTGCTTATTTGCGGAGGGGCTCCGCTTTCCAAACCAATCTCAAAATTCTTTTTAAACATCGGTGTGCCGCTTTATCAAGGATATGGATTGACAGAGAGTTCTCCTGTTATATCAGTCAACAGAGTTGAAAACAATCGCTGGGGCAGTTCCGGACAGCCATTTGAGCATGTAGAGGTAAAACTTGCAGCCAATAACGAACTGCTTGTCCGAGGTAAAAATGTTATGCGCGGCTATCACAAAAAACCAAAAGAGACCGCCGAAGCAGTAGACAGTGACGGTTGGCTTCATACAGGCGATTTGGCAAGTATAGATGATGATGGCTACATCACCATAATGAGTAGGTTAAAAGAGCTGTACAAAACATCCACAGGCAAGTTTGTACCAGCTATAAAGGTTGAATCTGCACTGATGCACAGTAAGTGGATCGAGTATGCAATGGTAGTAGCAGAAGGAAAGTCTTTTGTCACTGCCCTTATCTTCATCGATACACAGATGTTGGCCAAAACAGAGAAAAAAGATGAACAGGCACTTAAAAAGATCATTGATCAACGGGTAAAAGAGGTCAATAGACACTTTAATGAGTGGGAGCGAATACGTGATTATCTTCTTATTTTTGATACACCAACAATCGAGAGTGGTCTTATAACACCGTCTATGAAATTGATACGCAAAAAAGTAGCTGACAAGTATGCCCATGAGATCGAAAATATCTATATGAAAGCAGGGACATGAAAATATCATATGTGATAGTAAGCACTGATAACAGAGATAAAAAAGAGTACGATAGTACTAGGATCAAACATCACCTTGGAGGTGTGAGATGAGAGAGAGAATGGCAATTATAGAAGGTGTACGTTCACCGATAGCAAAAGCTGGCGGAAAGTTTAAAAACCTTCAGGCTGAGACCTTGGGTGCCCGCGTCGTTCAAGAGGCGGTGTTGCGCTCCGGTCTTGATTACAACGATTATGACGAAGTGATCATCGGCAATGTGTCACAACCGACACATGCAGCCAATGTTGCTCGTGTCATCTCGCTTAAGGCAGGGTTCAGTGAGAGTACCATTGCGTATACCGTACATCGTAACTGTGCTTCAGGCATGGAGTCCATCACCTCGGCAACAGAAAAGATCCTGGCAGGCAGTGGCAGTGTCTATCTGTGCGGCGGGGTCGAGTCAATGAGTAATGTACCTCTACTTTTTGGTACACAAATGAAAAACTTTTTAGAGAGTATTTCAAGAGCCAGGACCTTTCAACAAAAGCTTCAAACACTTCTTCACTTTCGTCCATCATACTTAAAACCGATCATTGGACTAATGCAGGGATTACGTGACCCGGTAAGCGGCCTGATGATGGGCTCAACCGCAGAAGTACTGGCCCAGGACTTTGGTATCTCTCGAGAAGAGCAGGACAGCTTTGCATTAAACAGTCACCTAAAAGCGTCATCGGCTCAAGTGAGAGGTGTTTTTGCCGAAGAGATCGTTCCTGTCATCTATGACCTGTCTCGCGGCAAGATAATGCAGGATGATGACGGTATAAGGGCCGAACAGTCCATGGCAGCACTTGGAAAGCTTCACCCCTTTTTCGATCCTAAAAACGGTACGGTTACAGCGGGGAACTCATCACAGATCTCCGATGCTGCTGCCGCACTTACACTGATGAGTGAAAGCGAGGCTAAAAAACGAGGTATAGAGCCTTTAGGCTATTTAAGCGGGTTTGCTTATGCAGGTCTTGAGCCAAAACGAATGGGGATGGGTCCATACTATGCAACAGCAAAGCTCTTTAAAGAGATGGGCCTGACACTCAAAGATATGGATCTTATAGAGATGAATGAAGCCTTTAGCGTACAGGTTCTGGCTAACCTCAGAGCCTTTCCGTCTGAACGGTATGCACAGTCACACGGTTTTGACGCCGCCTTGGGTGAGATTGATGAATCCATACTGAATGTAAACGGCGGTGCAGTTGCTCTGGGGCATCCGGTAGGTATGACCGGCACACGTCTGGTCATTCACCTACTTAAAGAGCTTCGACGTCAAAACAAGGAGAGGGGACTGGCAACTCTCTGTATCGGCGGGGGGCAGGGCGCCTCACTACTATTGGAGGTTGTGTGATGAACAATATAAATTTTACCATCCATGACAATGGTGTCGGTGTCATCCTCTTTGACAACAGTACACTCGATGTAAACTTGCTCTCAGAAGAGGTTCTTCTTGAACTAGAGCACTTGCTCGAAGAGATCAGCCAAAACAGTGAACTCAAGATCGTACTCTTTAAAAGCGCTAAAAAAGGCATCTTTATAGCCGGTGCTGACATCAAAGAGATCAAAGCACTTGACACAAGAGAAAAAGCACTTGATAAAGTACGCCAGGGACGGCGGATCTTAAGTTTTATCGCAACATTGAAAGTACCTACCTTGGCGGTTATAGACGGCGCTGCTTTGGGTGGAGGGTTTGAGCTTGCTCTTGCTTGTGACTTTAGACTAACTACTGAAAACCCTAAAACAAAAATCGGACTACCTGAAGTAAGTCTGGGTGTTATGCCGGGTTTTGGCGGAACACTGCGACTGCGTAACCTGATCGGTCTACAAAAGGCGCTTGAACTGATACTGGGATCAAAACAGTTAAATGGTAAAAAGGCTGAGCACCTTGGTTTGGTCGATGCCTGTGTTCCAAGCGGTTATCTTGATTTCAAAGAGCAGCAGATGATCCTAGATATCTTAGATGATAAAAAACGTCAAAAGATACTTTCAAAACGTCATGTACCGACACTGCTTGAGCGCTTTTTACCGTCGCTTATATTTTAATTCACAGAAAAAGAGGTCCTAAAAAAGACAAAAGGAAGGTACCCGGCCCCTCTCGAGGTGATAAAACACTTTAAAAATATACAGAACCTGGGTCTTTATGAAGCACTGGAAGCAGAAACACAAAGCTTCGCAGATTTGACACTCACTAAAGAGTCCAAGCATCTGATAGAACTCTTTTTTACCTCTGAAGCCCTGAAACACGACAAAGGTGTGAACAATGATACAGAGGTCAAAAAGATAAAACGGGCCAGTGTCTTTGGAGGCGGTACGATGGGTTCAGGTATCCTATGGCTTTTCAGCAAGATAGATCTGCCGGTACGACTAAAAGTAAGACGTAGTGAACAGATCGCTGATGCTATGTCTGTTGTCAATAAAAACTATATGGCAATAAAAAAACGACGACGTCTGACACAACGTGAGATCGACTTAAAGATCGACAGGGTCTCGGCAGATACAGAGATGCGGGGATTTGAAAAGAGTGATATAGCCGTAGAGGCAATTGTTGAAGATGTAGCAGCTAAACAGAGCTTGTACGCAACGCTCGAAGAGCAGTTTGACGAGGATGCAATTATCGCTACAAACACCTCTTCGTTATCGATCACTGCACTTGGTGCTTCGATGACACACCCTGAACGGTTTGTCGGAATGCATTTTTTCAACCCTGTAAACCGTATGCCTCTTGTTGAAGTCATACGCGGAAAAAAGACATCTGACAAAACCGTTGCAACGGTCATAGGGCTGGCGAAAAAAGCAGGAAAAACCCCGATAGTTGTCGGTGACTGTCCCGGATTTCTCGTTAATCGTCTTCTTATCCCCTATATTGTTGAAGCGGTACACCTCTTTGAAGAGGGTGAAGATTTTAACAAGATCGATAACCTGCTTTTAGAATTTGGAATGCCTATGGGACCGTTTAGACTGGTTGATGAAGTCGGTCTCGACGTCGGGTACAAGGTTGCCAAGGTACTCGAAGAGGGCTATGGTGAGAGAATGCGAACATCACCAATCTTTGAGCGTATCTACAGTGATCTTGGTCTGCTTGGTAAGAAAAAAGGGGCGGGTTTTTATACCTACGTTAAAAATGTTGCAAAGGTCAATCAAAAGGTTGTTGGTCTTGTCAAGACACCGCACACCTTTACCAATGAAGAGATCATAGACAGAACACTTCTTATCATGGTCAATGAAGCTTCCCGTGCTTTGGAAGAGGGTATTGTTAAAAATGCGCGATACCTTGATATGGCGATGGTTATGGGTACCGGTTTTCCACCGTTTAGAGGAGGCTTGCTGTCTTATGCAGATGAACGGGGTATTAAAAGTGTGGTTGCAAGGTTACAGAGTCTTGATCATGCTTACGGAGAGCGTTTTGCACCATCTGACCTGCTTGTCAAGATGGCAAAAAACGGCACTCGATTTTACGAGGAGTAGATCATGGAGTATATAGCAGCATCGATTTTAACACTCATTTTATTAGGGCTCTGGTTCAACGGGTCTCAGTTTATAACCTGGTCTATAGTACTGGTGCTAGTTATCTGGTCCTGGCTTGATCCGACACCGTTTTTTTGGATAGTCTATTTTCCAGTGAATGCTATATTACTCTATCCGCCGCTAAGACAGGAGTTCATCACAAAACACATTGTCGCTTTGATGCATAAAAAGAACCTCCTTCCGAAGATCTCAGATACAGAAAAGATCGCACTTCGTGCAGGAACGCTTTGGATCGACGGTGAACTGTTTTCCGGTAAACCGGATTTTAATACGATCTTTAATAAACCGTATCCAAAGCTTAGTGATGAAGAGCAGGCATTTTTAGACAATGAGGTCAACACGGTATGTGCGATGACAAGTGACCACCAGGTCTTTCAAAAACGTGACCTGCCGCCCAAGGTCTGGACATATCTGAAAAAGAATCATTTTTTTGGCATGGTTATCCCTAAAAAATACGG